>NZ_SRLV01000100.1:0-30728 GCF_006518205.1 Myxococcus sp. CA005
GCCCACGCCGCTCCCGCCGCCGCCTGCTCCATCCCGCCGCCCTCCACGGGGCGGGGACAAAGCAATCCGTGTGCCTGCTTGTGCTACCTGGGGAGTGGGGTGCGTACCCGTCCCGACACGTCGGAAGGGGCTCGGATGCCGGACGGACATCCCTGCACCAGGTGGCTTCTCGGGTGCTGAGACGGACCGTCAGAAGCGGGAGAGGGCGAAGAAGCCCTTGATCTTCTCGTTCGTCTCGCGGAGCCGTTCGCTCAGCGTGCGGACGAAGGTCCAGAGCAGCACGTACGCCAGGTCTTTGTCGGTGAACATCAGCTGGTCCAGCCGGGAGCGCTCGATGACCCAGACGGAGCAGCTCACGTGGGCGATGGCGTCCGCTGAGCGCGGCGAATCCTCGATGACCGCCATCTCACCGAAATACTGGCCGGGCTCCAGGATGGCGAGCGCCTCCTCGCCGATGCCGGGCACGGACTTGGAGATGCGGACCTTGCCCTCGGCGATTACGAACATCTCCTGGCCGGTTTCCCCCTCACGGAACAGAAAGGCGCCCGCCGGGTAGGTCCGGGAGTGGCCAATCTGGGCGACCTTGGCGAGCTGTCCCTGGGTCAAACCCTCGAACAGCGCAACCTTCTTGAGGACTGCGGCATCCATGAGGCCAGCTTCGTATCACGCGCCCGAGGCGCTCTGGTACCTTGGGGCCATCAACGAGATTTGGGAGGAGTCGTGGCGGAGGAGAAGATCAACAAGGTGACCATCATCGGCTCGGGGCCCGCGGGCTACACCGCGGCCATCTACGCCGCGCGCGCCAACCTGCAGCCGGTGGTGTTCGCCGGGGGCCCCACCCTGGAGCACCCGCAGCGGGTGCCGGGCGGCCAGCTCATGGTGACCACCGACGTGGAGAACTACCCGGGCTTTCCGGAGGCCATCACCGGCCCGGAGCTGATGGATCGCTTCCAGAAGCAGGCAGAGCGTTTCGGCACCACCATCCACATGGAGAACGTGGTGAAGGTGGACTTCTCCCAGCGCCCCTTCCTCATCCAGGGGGAGAGCGTCAGCTGCCGCTCGGAGACGGTCATCATCTCCACCGGCGCTACCGCCAAGTGGCTGGGCGTCAAGGGCGAGGACACCTACAAGAACCGCGGCGTCTCCGCGTGCGCCACCTGCGACGGTGCCTTCTTCAAGAAGCAGGACGTGCTGGTGGTGGGCGGCGGTGACACGGCGATGGAGGAGGCGACGTACCTGGCGAAAATCGTCAACCACGTCACCCTCATCCACCGCCGCGACACGCTGCGCGCCTCCAAGGTGATGCAGGAGCGCGCCCGCCAGAATCCGAAAATCTCCTTCATGTGGGACTCCGCGGTGGAGGAGGTCCTCGGCGACGCGAAGGGGATGAATGGCGCGGTGGTGCGCAACCTGAAGACGGGTGACAGCCAGCAGGTGAAGGCGACCGGCCTGTTCGTGGCCATTGGCCACACGCCCAACACGGAGCTGTTCCAGGGCGTGCTGGAGACGCACCAGGGCGGCTACCTCAAGACGGTGCCGGGCTCCACGCGCACCAACATCGAGGGCGTGTTCGCCTGCGGTGACGTGCAGGACCACTACTACCGCCAGGCCATCACCGCGGCGGGCACGGGCTGCATGGCCGCCATCGACGCGGAGCGCTGGCTCATCGAGCACGGCGAGTAGTCCACCCGCTCGCGCGGCTCCGCTGAGCATTCCCAGGCCGGCCCCTTCCCGGGGCCGGCCTTTCCATTCCCGCGAAGGACGCAGCAATCCCCATGAGCTCGAAGCAGAAGACGGTGGCGGTGCACGCCGGGACGCGGCTGGCTGGAAGCAAGGCAGTGCCGGTGTCGCCGCCCATCTACCCGGCGGCGGTGAACTGGTTCGACAGCAGCGATGACCTGGACAGCGCCCTGGACGGGAAGGACTACGCCTACGCCCGAATCAGCGCGCCCAACACCACGTTGCTGGAGGAGGCGGTGGCCGCGCTGGAAGGCGCCGAGGACTGTGTGGCCTATGCCAGCGGCATGGCCGCGCTGCGCTCCGTCTTCGAGGCCCAGGGCTTCCGGGCCGGTGACAAGCTGGTGATGCCGGCGGATGGCTACGGCGTCACGCGCGCGCTGTACAAGAGTCTGTGCGCCACGCTGGGCGTGGAGCTGCATGCGTTCCTGATGACGGACCCCGAGGTGCCCGAGCGCATCCGAGCGCTGAAGCCGCGCATGGTGCTGGCGGAGAGTATCTCCAATCCGCTGCTGCGCGTGCCCGACCTGCGCGTGCTGGCGCGGGCCTGCCAGGACGTGGGCGCGACGTTCGTGGTGGATGGCACCTTCCCGTCGCCCGTGGGACAGCGCGCGTTGGCGCTGGGCGCGGACTACGCGGTGCAGTCCACCAGCAAGTGGCTCAACGGGCACAGCGACGCGCTGGGCGGCACGGTGAGCGCCTCGCGTGAGCGGATGGCGCCACTGCGCGCCGCGCGGGTGCTGGCGGGGGACGTGCTGGGGCCCTTCGAGGCGTGGCTCACCCTGCGCGGCCTGCGCACGCTGCCGGTGCGCATGAAGGCGCATGTCGAGCACGCGGCGCATGTGGCGCGGCGCCTCATGGAGTCGCCCCTGTTGGAGCGGGTCATCTACCCGGGGCTGACTTCGCACCCGGACCACGCCACCGCGCAGGAGCTACTGCTGGGCGGCGGCCCCATGGTGGCCTTTGAAATCAAGGGCGCGGGGCGGCCGGAGAGCATGCGCTTCCTGGAGGCGTTGAAGGTGGGGCGGCCCGGTCCTTCACTGGGGGATGTGTGCACGTTGGTGATGCACGCGGCCAGCGCCAGCGCGCGCCGGTTCACACCGGAGGAGCGGGAGGCCGCGGGCATCCGGGAGAATCTCATCCGCGTCTCCGTGGGGTTGGAGGACCCAGACGACATCGTGGATGACCTGCTCGCCGCGGTGGCCCAGGGGGTGCGCCGATGAAGATGGTGGACGTGGGGGAGAAGCCGAAGACGGGCCGCGTGGCCGTGGCCACCGCGCTGCTGCGGATGTTGCCCGACACGCGCGAGCGCATCCTGGCGGGGAAGGTGGAGAAGGGGGATGTGCTGGCTGCGGCGAGGCTCGCCGGCATCATGGCCGCCAAGCGCACGCCGGACTTCGTTCCGCTCTGTCACCCCATCGCGCTCTCGGGCGTGGAGGTGACGCTGGCGCCGGAGGACGCGGGGCTTCGGGTCCGCGTGCAGGTGAAGACGGTGGACCGCACCGGCGTGGAGATGGAGGCCCTCACCGCGGCCTGCGCGGCGGCGCTGACCGTCTATGACATGTGCAAGAGCGTGGACCGCGGCATGGTGCTGGACGCGGTGCAGTTGGAGCACAAGTCGGGCGGGCGCTCCGGCACATGGCAGCGCGAGGAGGCCACGCCGGTTGAGGCGGCTGCGCCGCGGCGCCGGACGCGCGCGAAGAAGGCCCGCTGAAGGGAGGCCTCCCCCGAAGCCGAGTCGCCCGTGCGTCGGCGGACACCGGTGGGCTGGAGCCCCGCCTTCTGTCCGTCTCCACACGCCGCGAATGTGACGCTGTCCACGCCCAGGGCACGCTCGTCCCCGAGGGGGCTCCCGGTGCGCGGGGAAGGCCCCCACGTTGCTCTTCAGTCCATGCGGGCGCGAAGGACAGCGCCGGTTCGAGAGGTGACGGGTGTTCGACCTGAGGGGCGTTCTGACGCTGCTGACGGCCCTGGGGGCCGCGGGCTGCGGTGCGCTCACGGAAGAGGGCGACGCGGCCGAGGTGTCGCAGCCCGTGGCGGACCGGGCCGCCTGCGACGCACAGGCGGCCCAGCGCCGCTACGTGTCCGAGGACAGGAAGGAGTGTCAGGTCGTCTTCTTCGTTTGTGCCCGGGGCGAGTCGCCCTTCTTCGACGCCTGCGGCTGCGGCTGCTCGCGTCCCTGATGCACGGGCCTACTTCGACTCGCTGAGCAGGCGCTCCTGGAAGAAGGCGGCCACCACCAGCGAGTGGGAGATGTGTCCTTCCAGGATGAGGCGCGGCAGCTCGGCGCGCGGGTGCAGCTCCACGGCGATGTCCTCGCCCGCGTCCTGCCGCCCCTCGTGTCGCTTCACACAGTCGAGCGCGAGGAAGTTGAAGCACACGTTGCCCTGGAACGCGGGGTTGGGGTGCACCTGGCCCACCGGCACCAGGCGGCCCGGCACGTAGCCCGTCTCTTCTTCCAACTCGCGCGCCGCGGCCCGCTCCGGCGCTTCGCCTGGCTCCACGATTCCACCGGGGAGCTCCAGTGTGGATGTCTCGACGCCGAAGCGGAACTACCGCACCAGCACGAGCTGCGCGTCCGGCGTCACGGCGATGACGTTCACCCAGTCCGCGCAGTCGACGCGCACGCGTGGGTGTTCGTGGCCCGTGCGCGGGTCCGCCCACCAGTCCTCGCGCACCCGGGCGACGCTGAAGTCATGCTCCAGCCCTCGCCGCAGCCGGCGCCAGGGCTTCACCTCTCGAGCCACGTGAAAGCCCTTCCCTTCAGTTGAGCAGCGCGGCGCGCTCCCGCAGCTCGCGGGCCGTCATCTCCAGCCGGTCGCGGTCGGGGGCATCGGGCGAAAGCTCCAGGCAGCGCTCCACGTCCTTCAGCGCCGCGCGGTATGCCCCCAGGTTGCTGAGCAGCGCGGCACGGGTGCGCAGCTCGCCCGGGTGGTCCGGCGCCAGGAGCAGCAGCAGGTCCACCACCGCCAGCCCGCGCTCACAGTCCTCTCTGCCCAGGTACACGCGCCGCAGGTTGGACAGCATCCGGTACGTAATGAGCTCCACCGGCGCGGGCGCCAGCATGTTGCGGTCGAACTTGAGCTGCGGCGCCACGCGCTTGAGCAGCTCCTCGCAGCCGTGCTCGGTGAGGATGTCCCCTTGATGGAACGGGTCCATGACCAGCTTGTGGTCCCCCGCGTCGTGCGCCACCAGGAAGTGGCCGGGGAAGGGGACGCCGTACAGGGAGATGCCCGCGCGACGCGCTACCTCCAGGTAGACGACGGACAACGTAATCGGCAGCCCCAGCTTCCGCTCCAGCACCTGGTCCAGGAAGCTGTTCTCCGGGGAGTGGTAGTCGTCCTCGTTGCCGCGGAAGCCCTCGATGTCCGCCAGCACGTGGCGCAAGGCGCGCAGCGGCGCCAGGACTTCGCCCTTCTCGCTCAGCCGCTCCGCCTCCACCTGCACCCGGCACGCGAGCACGTCCAGCATGTGCAGGCACCCCGGGGCGTCCAGCAGGGGCTTGTCCAGCGTGGCGATGGCCAGCGCCGCCAGGTCCAGCCGCGGGGGCTCCGCGGCCAGGGCCGACACCAGCCGCTCCCGCGCCAACGGTGGGCTGAATCCAGAGGGAATGCTCACGGCAAGAACCAGTAACCCACGAGGGCCCGGACGGCAAAGGCAGGCAGCCGAGCGTCAGAATGCTGGAGGTTCAAGCGGCAGCCGTCCCTTGATTTCCGCCCGCAGGGCAATCTGGGCCGCAATCAGCCCGGACAGGATTCCATCCTCGAACTCAAATGTAGGATGTTCCTTGAGTTCCGGGAAGTCGTGGGAATTGCGCACCTCCTCCGGGGAGATGTTGGGCACGGCCTCGCGGGCCAGGCGCAGCACCTTGGCCTGCTGCTGGGAAATCATCTTCTCGAAGAGCTGGCTGGACAGCTGCAGCATCTCTTCGGCCATCTGCTCCGTCATCGTGTGTCTACTCCTGGGCGATGTCCCACTTGGCACGGCGGTAGCTGTAACGGAAAGCGGTGGCGTCCGCCTCCCTGGCGTTGCCTTCCGCCTCCCGGCCATCCAGGAAGGCCACGAAGTCCAGCTGCCGGTCCTCGCGTCCGTATTCCTTGTCGAAGAGGCGGACCAGCTCGTTGGCGGGCAGGGTGCGGCGGCCAGCCACGCTGACCAGGGGGATGCGCAGGCCCGTCATGTCGCCCGTGGGAGCGTAGGACTTCCACACCAGCTCCGTGCACACGAGCGTCTGGTCGGAGAAGAAGTCGAAGTCGAAGTCATACGGGCGGCCCTGGAAGGTGAAGGCGCGCACGATGGCGCGGGCCTTCTCCAGGCGTGACAGGCGCGGGCGCATGACGCCCAGGTAGTCCACGCGCATGCCGTGCTCCAGGCCGGTGAAGGACACGCCCTCGCTGATGGATTCGATGATGCGCAGGGGGTCGCCATGCGCGTCCTTGCCGGTGTACTCGGCCCACTTGGCGGGGAAGGCGCGCGCCAGGTGCCGGGTGAGCGAGCCCGGTGCGCCGGGGAGGGTGGCCACCCAGGCCTTCACGTCCGAGTCGTCGTCGAAGTACGCGCCAAGTTGGGCGGGCGTGCCGATGAAGAGCTCCGCGTGTGGCCAGAATCCCGGCAGGCCGATGTTGGAGAGGTACCAGTTCTGCCGGGCGACCACGATGTCGCCGGGCTCCATCTTCTCCAGCAGGGACAGGGCCTGCTCGCGGGAGATGAGCGGCTGGCCCACGCGGCGCACGCGGGTGTCACCCATCCATTCGGCCACCGCGCGCTGTACGGGGAAGAAGGCGCGCTGCGCGGTGTCCGCCGTCAGGTCCACCGTGGCCTTGGCGAAGAGCGTGGCGCCACGCCGGGTGAGCAGTCCCTTCGCCACCTTGCTGTTGTGCTTCATCTCCTGCAGCAGCCAGGGCACGCGCGGGGCGTCCAGCGCGCCGGCCTTCACCAGCAGCGGGCGGAGCTGTTCCTTGTATCCATCCCCCGTGAGCAACTGGGTGCTGGTGGAGACGTGGATGGCCTTGTCCTTGAACCGGGCGAAGGCGCGCGCGGGCAGGCCGTACTCGGGCGCGGGCTCGTCCAGCAGCACCTCGAGCTGCTTCTTGCCCAGGGTGAGCTCCGCGTAGGTGAGTCCGTGGGCCAGCTCCGTGGTGAGCGCGCCGTGGGTGAGGAGGAAGCCCCAGGCGTGCTTCTTCGGATGGGCGTGGGCGGGCACCTTCACGAAGTCCCAGTAGCGCTGGCGGATGACCTCCACGGACACGAAGTAGTCGAAGAAGGCCGCCCAGGTGCTGAGCAGCAGCTGCTTCTGGTCCGGCGTGTATGGCACGCTCTGCTTCTGCTGGTACACGGCGCGCGACTGCTTCACGGCCTCCTGCAGCCCGCGCAGGCCCCGGACGTGGCGCTCCAGCAGCGCGAGGTCGGTCTGGGCCTGGGCGACGAAGGCCGCTTCGTCCAGGGCGAAGACGTCATGGACGGGCGGCGGGGCGGCGGCGGGCGTACTGGCGAGCGTGAGCCAGGCAAGCAGCAGGGGCGCGGCGGACATGGGGTGTGGGACTCCTGCGAGGAAGGCGTCGCGGGACGACACCTTAACCGGGAAGGGGCCAGGGCGGCTGTCCCCCTGGCTGGACAGGGGCTGGGACGGGGGCGCCCCGGGTGGTCCCGCGCCCCGGCCATCCCCACGTTGTCATTGCACACGAACGCACCAGTGCCGGGGCCAGCGCGCCCCGGCAGAAAGGCAGACAGACGATGGCTTATGGACTCGCGGAGGATCCAGCGCTCTCCATCACCCCGCACCTCGACGCGGTGGAGTACCCCGTCGAACGGGAGCAACTGGCGGCGGCTGCCGCTGACGCAGGCGCCCCCCCCGACGTCATCAACCTCTTCAAGTGCCTGCCGCGTCGCGAGTACGCCACCCGCGAGGCCGTGCAGCGGGACCTCTCCGAGGCATCCCGTCGCTCCGCCCTGGGGGGCTCGAGGGACGACGATGACGGGGTGAACCGGGACCGCCGCAACATCGGGCGGGACGCGGTGGAGGATGCACCGGACGGCCAGACGCGTCATCCGTGAACCGGTGGGCGTTGGGGCGGGGAGGCCTGGTGGAAGCGCTCGCGGGCGCGGGCGCTTTCTGCCAGCGTGTGACGGCGCATGCGTCCCGGCCCCCTGACGTCCAGTCTTCTCCTGTTACTGCTCGCCACTGCCTGTAGCCACAAGGCGCCGCTCTCCGTGTCGCCTTCGGAGCCGCGGCCGGCGTCGGTGCGACTGGACTTCCAGCCCCCCGTGGACCGCGTGCTCACGGAGACGCAGCGCAGCGTGCGTTCGGTGGAGCGGCGGGGTGACACCCTTCGCGAGGAAGTGGAGCTGACCACGCAGACGCGCTTCACGCCCTCCGAAGGGGGCTGGCTGCTGGCGCAGGCGGTGCCGCGCTCGCGCCTGACGCGCAATGGTCAGGAGGTACCCACCGGCGTGGCGGACGTGCTGGCGCGCTTCACGCTGCAGGCGTGGCTGGCGGCGGATGGCACCTTCGTGAAGCTGGTGGCCCCCGAAGCCGCGCAGGAGGCGCTCCGCCAGGTGGCGCCCTCGGGCACGGAGGCGGGCGTGTTGGAGCGCTTCTTCGAACCCGAGGCCCTGGAGACGCGGGCGCGGCGCGAGTGGGAGGTGAAGTTCGCCGGCCTCTTCCAGCGCAACCTCGTGGAGGGCCAGCAGAGCTGGGTGGTGGACCTGGTGCCCGTGGGGGACAGCCAGGTGGCCTACGTGCTGGAGCGCACGGTCCAGGGCACGCGGGACACGCCGCTGGGAGACGCGGTGGTGCTGGGCCTGCGCTGCCTGGACGCGGTGCCGGAGGATGCGCCGGACGCGCTGTGGGAGGCGTGGGTGATGGCGGGCCGGCCGGAGCTGACGCCGGGCGTGTCTTGCGAGGGAGAACAGCTGGTGGGCCGGGGGCGCTTCATGCCCGTGAGCCGCCAACTCACGGTGCGGGCGACGGTGGCGGGCGAAGCGTGGACTGTCACGACGGAGTCCCGGGCAGAGGGGCTCCAGGAGGAGGCGCGATGAGCTGGGAGCAGAACCTCATCGAGGACGAAGCGGGTGTGGAGCGCGTGGTGAAGAGTGCCCGGCGGGTGGCGGTGCTGGGCATCAAGACGGAGCAGCAGTCAGGGCAGCCGGCCTACTACGTGCCGGACTACCTGGCGCGCTCGGGCGTCGAGGTGGTGCCCGTGCCCGTCTACTACCCGGACGTGACACACATCCTGGGCAAGCCGGTGTTCCGGCGGCTCACGGATGTGCCTGGCGACCTGGACCTGGTGGACGTCTTCCGCCGGCCGCAGGACATCGACGGGCACGTGGACGAGCTCATCGCCAAGAAGCCGAAGGCGGTGTGGTTCCAGTCCGGCATCCGCAACGACGCCGCGGCGGAGAAGCTGGCGAAGGCGGGCATCCAGGTGGTGCAGGACCGCTGCCTGATGGTGGACCACCGCCGCTACGGCGAGCGGTAGTCACTTCGCCGCCAGGAAACGCACCCCCACCCGTCCTGACGCGGAAGGTGGGGGCGTGCCGAGAATCCGGCTCAGTAGTCGCCGGCGATGACCTTGGGCAGGACCTTGGCCAGGTCCGGTAGCGGGCCAATCTGGCGCGTGTTCGCGGGTTGCGGCGTGCCGTTGGCGCGCAGCAGCGAGCGCATCTGCGTGCTGGTCAGACGTCGCCCGTTGGCCAGGGCCACGCCCTGCGCGCTGGCGGCGGCGCCCACCACGATGGGGGACGCGCTGGAGGTGCCGCTGAAGCTGGACGTGTAGAACTGGTCCTCGCCATAGCTGGCGCCGAACACGTTGCCGTAGCCCATGCTGTAGACGCGCTCACCCCAGCCGTGCACGTCCACGCGGGTGCCGAAGTTCGTCCAGCACATGGGCAAGCGCGTGGTCGCCGTACTGCCACCCACGAAGATGGCGCCCGAGTCCCGGGTGTTGCGGTTGAACGCGCTCCCATACGCGGGCGCATCCAGGTCGGCGCTGCCGTTGCCCGCCGCTTCCACGACGATGACGCCGTTGGCGGTGGCCGTCTTGATGGCGTCGTAGTTGGCCTGCCAGTACTCCATTGCGATGTAGTCGCACTGGGAGGTGTTGCACGAGCACGCCGTGCCGTCCGAGGGGCCGCGGGCGTGCAGCTCGATGAGGACGATGCCGCCCAGACCCGCGGCCGTGGCCGCCCTGGTGATGGCGCTCGCCGTGCTCTGGGCCCCGATGGACTCGTAGCCCGCCTTGGCCTGGTGCGCGATGCCCGTCACGCCATAGGCGTTGCGCGCGCCCACGATTTCACCCAGCACCGCCGTGCCGTGGTCGCGCCAGCTCTGGTCGGTGTACTGGGTGCCGCCCATGTGGAAGAGGTCGGGCATGTCCTCGTGCGTGGTGCGCCACCCGCCCTCGATGTCCACCACCTTCACGTTCTGCCCCTGGCCGCCAAGGACCGTCCACGCGTACTTCGCGTCGATGCCGCCAGGCGCGGCGTTGAGGTAGCCCTGGTTGCTCTCGTAGAGCGGTGTGACGGGGGGGAGGTCCGCCGCGGCCAGCAGGCTGCGCACCGCCGCGTCCATGCCGAAGTTCACCATGGCCGGCTCGGGGGGCGGCTCGGCGTAGGCCACCTCGACACCGTCCAGGCCGTTGAGCGCGGCGACCAGGTCGGCCACGCGCTCGGACGTGGTGCCCGGCATCAGGGGGACTTCGAAGTACAGGTTCAGGTCCGCCAGTTGCTCACCGCTCTGCCGCTCCCCGGAGGCCTTGCGCGCCTCCAGCGTGGACTCGGCTTCGTCGAACAAGCGGGCCATGGCGCCAATGCGGGGCGCGCGCTCCAGCAGTGACGTCACATGGCCCAGGTCCGCCTCCAGGCGCGCGTCGCCCAGCCCACGTCCGGCCAGCAGCGAGCGCTCCGCGGCGTCCCGGTCCGACGACAGGGCCACCAACTGCTGGTCGCGCAGGCGCACCCGGCTGCCTTCGTGGAATTTCACCACGATGCGCTCCACGTAGGCGTCCCCGGCCAGCTCGCGGCCGGTGGGCTTGGCGGCGAGTGCGCGCGGCTTCAGGGACTTCGCGGGCGGCGCCGCTACCGCCGAGGGGGCGAAGGCGAGCACGGACAGGGACAGCATTGCGTACCGCAGGGGGCGCATCGACAGGAGCGACGACATCGGCATGGACAGCCTCCACATCGGAAGAGGGGACGGCCGTGGCCCGGGTCCACTTGCACAGTGGACGGGTTCACACGGGCATCTTGCATTTCTGGTCTGTCGCGAAATGAGGAGCCAGCCTCCGTGTCCGTCCGGAAGCCGACATCGGTGTGCCCTGTTGGAGGAGACGCGCGCCCGCGTCGACGGGGTGCGTCACTGGCGCGGGAACGTCTCTCATGGAATTGTGGCTCTGCCCTGGAACCGGCTTTTCGCCGCGGTGGGGGACAAGGGCGGTCTTCCGTCCTGGGAGCATCGGTCGATGCGGGTCGCAGGCGCGTTGGGGCAGGGGCTGCTGGTGGCCTTCCGGTTGATGGGCGTGGGGCTTTGGGGCGCGCTGAAAGGCGGAGCGCTCTTCGGTCTGGTGGGGTTGGCGGTGGGCGCGGCCACCTACGCGTTGCCCCGGTGGCTGGGCGTTCCGCCCGCGCCCACGTGGCTCGTCATTCTGGGCGCGGTGTTGCCGCCGCTGGCCCTGTCGGTGGCGGGCGGCTACGCGTTCATGCTGCAGGCCGTGTCAGGGCGGCTGGCCGAGGCGGCCAAGTCGCGGGGCGTGGTGGCCCGCGTCTATTCCGTGCTCAAGCCCGTCACGGCGCAGGTGGCGCGGCGGCTCCAAGGCTCGGGCTCACTGTCGCGCGAGGAGTTGTCGCGCGTCGTGAACGAGTCGATGAGCGAGCATCTGCGGCAGGCCGAGCAGGCCCGGGGTGAAGCGCCGTCCTCGCGCATGGCGGAGGTGGAGCGCTTCCTCATGGAGCAGTCCCGCCGCGTCCTGGGCGTGCTGGCGCTGCGCGCCGTCGTCTCCGCGCCGGACACCGCCACCGCGGTGCGGAACCTGGAGACGCTGGGCATCGAGCGCGTGGAGATGATGCTGGTGGAGTCGCTGGAGGACCTCTTCTTCCTCCAGGTGCTGCTGGCCTTCGGGGCGGGCGTGCTCGTGGCGGCCACGCCCGCGCTGCTCATGGTGTGGCTGCGCTGAGGCTCACCACTCCGCCTGCGCGAAGGGCACCGGAGGCCGCGCCAGGGCGCGCTCGGCGCCCAGCTTCGCCTGGTCCAGCGCGTCGAAGCCACGCTCCATGGTGGTGGGAGACACGGGCGGCAGATTGGAGACGACGACGTAGACGGGCACCTGCTTCTGCTCCAGCACGGTGAGCTGGAGGCGGAAGTGGTCCTGGCGCAGCGCCGCCGAGCCCGCGGCCAGCCCCTGCGCGTATGCCATGGGGCCGCCCACCACCTTGCGCGTCTTGCTGGGCAGGTAGTGCACGAGGATGGCGTCCAGCTCCGCGCCCACGGCGCTCTCGTGCAGCGACAACGCGGGGGCCTTGTCCACCAGGCCACCGTCCCAGTACAGGCTGCCCTCCAGGGGGACCGCGCGGAACAGGCCGGGGTAGGCGCACGTCGCGTGGACGCGCGGGGCCAGCTCGCCCGAGGTGAACACGTCGTGGCTGCCCAGCGTGAGGTTGGCGCCCACCAGCAGCAGTGGGTGTGGCAGCTCCTCGAAGGTGCGCACCGGCAGCGTGGCATCCAGCAGCTTGCGGAAGCGCTCACCCTTGAGCAGGCCCGTCAGGCCGTGTCCCGCCGCGTCCGCGTTGAGCACCGCGCCAATGGGGTCCGGGTCCCAGAAGTTGGCGCGCGTCTGGCGCAGCACCAGCTCCTCCACATCACGCACCGGCGTGCCCGCGGCGGCGTAGGCCGCCACCATTCCGCCCGCGGATGTGCCCGCGTAGGCATGAGGACTGAGGCCCGCGGCGGCCAGTCCCTTGAGGAAGCCCGCGTGACCGTAGAAGCCGAAATATCCAGCAGAGAGGACGAGTCCGAAGCGCTTGCCGGCGAGCAGCTCGTGAAGGGTCGGGGTGTGGGTGGGAGTCGCCATGCTTCGCCCTGTACGCGACTGTTGGGGCACAGGCAACGCGTCGCGTCTAGAGAGTACTGGCCTTGTGCCCGGCATCGACATATGTTGATGCGGCGATATGGAAGAGCTGTCTCAGTCATTCAGGGTGCTCGGAGACCCGACGCGGCTGCGCATCCTCCGGTTGGTGGCAGAGGCCCCGTTGAACGTGACGGAGCTGGTGTCCCTGGTGGGCGTGGCGCAGTCGTCCGTGTCCCATCACCTGGGCAAGCTGAAGGGCCTGGGCCTGCTGCGCGAGGAGCGCCACGCGGGCTACAGCTACTACTCGCTGGCCTTGGAGCAGGCGGACGGGCGCTGGCCGCTCATCCAGATGGCACGGCAGGCGGAGGACGCGGCGGGGGACTCGGCGCGGCTGAAGGATTTGCTGCGGGCGCGCGAGGACCGGCAGGCCCTCAACGAACGGCTGCTGGAGCCGGGGCAGTCGTGGTTCCTGTGGGCAGGCGCGCTGGCGTCGCTGCTGCCGCCGCTGGAGGTGGCCGACTTCGGCTGCGGCACCGGCGTGCTGAGCGTGGCCATTGCCCGCTGGGCGCGGCGCGTCTGGGCCATTGACCAGAACGCGGACGCGCTGGAACAGGCGCGGGAGCGGGCGGGCCGCGAGGGATTGGAGAACATCCGCTTCCTCCGCGAGGACCTGCACCGGCTGTCGCTCGCGTCCGGCAGCCTGGACCTGGTGGTGATTTCGCAGAGCCTCCACCACGTGGAGGAGCCGCAGTCGGTGCTGTCCGAGTCCGCCCGCCTGCTCAAGCCGGGCGGCCGGCTGGTGCTGTTGGAGTTGATGCCGCACGAGGAGCGCTGGGTACTGGAACGGCTGGGCCACCGGCACCTGGGCTTCGCGCCTGAATCCCTCGAAGCCGCGCTGCGCGAGGCCGGCTTCACGTCCCTGACCCGGGAGACACACGCCCGGGACGGGGCCAGTCCCTTTCGTGTCTTCCTGCTGACTGGAGTCAAACCGTCATGACGAGCCCTGTCCCCGCTGCCCTCCCGCTGCCTCCTGGTGAGAATGGCCGTCGCGTGGAGGCCCTGCGCGCCGCGATGCGTGAGCGAGTGCTGGTGCTGGATGGTGCCATGGGCACGCTGCTCCAGAACGAGGACCTCAAGGCGGCGGACTTCGGCGGCCCGGAGTACGAGGGGTGCAACGAGCACCTCGTCCTCACGCGCCCCGAGCTGGTGGAGAGCATCCACGCGCGCTACTTCGCGGCCGGCGCGGACGTGACGGAGACGGACAGCTTCGGCGGCACGCCGCTGGTGCTGGCGGAGTTCGGCCTGGGCCACAAGGCGCTCGAAATCAACGAGGTCTCCGCCCGGCTGGCGCGCAACGCCGCCGCCGCCGCCGAGGCGAAGGACGGCCGCATGCGCTGGGTGGCGGGCTCCATTGGCCCCACCACCAAGGCCATCAGCGTCACCGGCGGCGTCACCTTCGAGGAGCTGGTGGACAACTTCGCGGTGCAGGCCGAAGGGCTCGCGCTGGGGGGCTCGGACTACCTGCTGATTGAGACGGCGCAGGACACCCGCAACGTGAAGGCGGCGCTGTTGGGCGCCGAGCGCGCGTTCCAGAAACTGGGCTACGCGCTGCCGGTGGCGGTGTCCGGCACGATTGAGCCCATGGGCACCATGCTGGCCGGGCAGAGCGTGGAGAGCCTGGCCGCGTCGCTGGAGCACACGGACCTGCTGTACCTGGGCCTCAACTGCGCCACGGGCCCGGACTTCATGACGGACCACCTGCGCTCGCTGGCGTCGATGAGCGCGTTCCCCGTGGCATGTGTGCCCAACGCGGGCCTGCCGGACGAGAACGGCAACTACCTGGAGACGCCGGAGATGCTGGCGCGCTCCGTGCGGCGCTTCTGTGAGCAGGGCTGGCTCAACGTGGTGGGGGGATGCTGTGGCACGCACGCGGGGCACATCGAGACGATGGCCAAGGCGGTGCAGGGGCTGAAGCCGCGCGCGGGCTCGCCGCGTCCCCGGGCCTCGCTGTCCGGCGTGGACTACCTGGAGGTGACGGACGAGCAGCGCCCCCTCATCGTGGGCGAGCGCACCAACGTCATTGGCAGCAAAAAGTTCAAGGAGCTCATCGTCGCCGGCCAGTTCGACGACGCGTCGGAGATTGCGCGCGCGCAGGTGAAGCGGGGCGCGCAGGTCATCGACATCTGCCTGGCCAACCCGGACCGCGACGAACTCGAGGACATGCGCAACTTCCTGGAGGCGGTCATCAAGAAGGTGCGCGTGCCCTTGATGATTGACTCCACCGACGAGCGCGTCATCGAGATGGCGCTCACCTACAGCCAGGGCAAGGCCATCATCAATTCGGTCAACCTGGAGGACGGCGAGGAGCGCTTCGAGAAGGTGGTGCCGCTGGCGCGCCGCTTCGGCGCGGCCCTGGTGGTGGGCTGCATCGACGAGGTGGGCATGGCCGTCACGCGCCAGCGCAAGCTGGAGGTGGCGGAGCGCTCGTACGAGTTGCTGACGAAGAAGTACGGCATGAAGCCGGAGGACCTGTACTTCGACCCGCTCGTGTTCCCCTGTGCCACGGGGGACGCGCAGTACATCGGCAGCGGCGTGGAGACGATTGAAGGCGTGCGCCTCATCAAGCAGCGCTTCCCGCGCAGCAAGACGGTGCTGGGCATCTCCAACGTGTCCTTCGGTTTGCCCGCCGCGGGCCGCGAGGTGCTCAACTCCGTCTTCCTGTACCACAACGTCCAGGCGGGCCTGGACATGGCGCTGGTCAACTCGGAGAAGCTGGAGCGCTACCCGTCGCTCCCCGAGGAAGAGCGCAAGCTGTCCGAGGACCTGCTCTACAACCGCGGCGCGGACCCGGTGACGCCCTTCGCGGCGGCCTTCCGTGAGCGCAAGGCCGCGCGGGTCCAGGTGAGCACGCTGCCACTGGAGGAGCGGCTCCAGCGCTACATCATCGAAGGCACGCGTGACGGCCTCACCGCGGACCTGGAAGCGGCCATGCAGAAGTACACGCCGCTGGAGATCATCAACGGCCCGCTGATGAAGGGCATGGACGAGGTGGGCCGCCTCTTCGGCGCCAACGAGCTGATTGTCGCGGAGGTGCTCCAGAGCGCCGAGTCCATGAAGGCGGCGGTGAGCTTCCTGGAGCCGCACATGAGCAAGGCCCAGGCGGCCATGCGCGGCAAGGTGGTGCTCGCCACGGTGAAGGGCGACGTGCACGACATCGGGAAGAACCTGGTGGAAATCATCCTGGCCAACAACGGCTTCCACATCGTGAACCTGGGCATCAAGGTGCCCCCCGAGCAGTTGGTGCTGGCCGTGCGCGAGCACCAGCCGGACATCCTGGGCCTGTCGGGCCTGCTGGTGAAGAGCGCGCACCAGATGGTGGCCACGGCGGAGGACCTGAAGCGGGCGGGCGTGGACGTGCCGATTCTGGTGGGCGGCGCCGCGCTCAGCCGCAACTTCGTGGACCGCAACATCGCCCCGGCCTACGGCGCCGGCACGGTGGCCTACGCGCAGGACGCGATGAACGGGCTCGAGCTGGCCAAGCAAATCGTAGACCCGTCCTCGCACGAGAAGCTGCGCGGCGAGCTGGCCGTCCGCCGGGAGAAGCTGGCGCGCGAGGTGAAGGAGCGGCCGCCCCCGGCGGCGCTGGTGACGCGCGGGCGCAGCGCCGAGGTGAAGGTGCTGGACGCCGTGCCGACCGCGCCGGACTGGGAGCGGCACGTGCTGACCAACACGCCGCTGGACCACATCTGGAAGTTCATCAACCCGGTGATGCTGTACGGGCGGCACCTGGGCCTACGCTCCTCAGCGCGTGTGCTGGGTACGCCGGCCGAGGCGGAGCTGGCGAAGACGGAGGAGGGGCGCAAGGCGCTCGCCCTCAAGGAGGCCGTGGAGGAGCTGAAGGGCTTCCTGCGCGGCGGCCTCATGCAGGCGCGCGCCGTGTTCCAGTTCTACAAGGCGGGCAGTGATGGCAACCGGGTGGTGCTCTTCGACGGCGCGTCCGGCAAGGAGGCCGCGTCCTTCGACTTCCCGCGCCAGGACCGCGAAGGCGGCCTGTGCCTGGCGGACTACCTGCGCCCGCTGGAGGGCGGCGCGCCGACGGACAACGTGGCCATGTTCGTCGTCACCGCGGGCTCCGGCATCCGCGAGCTGTCCGAGGAGCTGAAGGCGAAGGGCGAGTTCCTGAAGATGCACGCGGTGCAGGCGCTGGCGCTGGAGACGGCGGAGGGCTACGCGGAGCTGCTGCACACGCAGCTGCGCAGCATGTGGGGCACGCCGGACCGGCAGGACATGACGATGCTGGAGCGCTTCCGCGCGGAGTACGTGGGCAAGCGCTACTCCTTCGGCTACCCGGCCTGCCCCCGGCTGGAGGACCAGTCGAAGCTGTTCGCGGCGCTGCGGCCGGAGGACATCGGCGTGCAGCTCACGGACGGCTCCATGATGGAGCCGGAGGCCTCGGTGTCCGCCATCGTCTTCCACCATCCGCAGGCGTCGTACTTCTCCGTGACGTGAGGTGACGTGACGGCTCAGAAGCGCGCGCCCAGGCTGAGGTCGGCGCTGAAGAGGTTTCCGACGTCCGCGCTGTTCGGAGCGAAGTCCCGCGCTACGAGCACGCGGTAGGTGGCGCGCAGGCCGGCGGTGACGCCGTTGTGCCGGTACTCGAGCCCGGCGGCGAGTGGCACCTCCGCGCCCCAGCCCTTCTCGAAGGCGGTGCCCACGTCCATGGGTGTGGGGTGGAAGTAGCTGACGCCCGCGCCCGCTCCGACGAAGGGCTTCCACTGCGAGAAGAGCGTGGGGCCCGCCTTGGCCAGCAGGCCGCCGTTGTGCCGCCACAGCGTGCCGCGCCGGGGCTCCGCGTAGCCGTTGGCGGAGCCCTCGTAGCCCAGCTCCAGGCCCACGCCGGAGGCAATGGGGACTTCCCCCAGCAGGGCCAGGAATGCGCCCACGCCTGTCTCCCTGCCTACGTTGCCCGACCAGGTCGTCACGCCGCTGCGTACCGTCAGGCCGGAGGCCCCGAAGCCCGGGGCGGGCTGCGCCTTGACGGCGCGGGGCGTCTCCGCGACGGCGGGGCTGGCAAGCAATGCCGCCGCCAGGGTGCCCGTCCCCCATCCACAGCGCCTGTTCATGAATGCCCCCTCCCTTGTCCGCCGGGGTGCTTCCCGGTTCTTGGGTGGAACGTTGTTGCCGGACAGGAAGGTCGGGAACCCGGCGCATCGGGGATGGGCAGCCACACTGGAAGGCCGGGGAGGGGATAGAGTCCGCGCCATGAGCGCGCCGAACATCCGCCGAGCCGTCCAGTTGCTGCCTGCCTGCGCCACCACCGGAATCGGGAGCTTGCCGCACACGCAAGTGGAGCTGGGACTCCAGGCCGCGCTGGCCCTGGACATTCCGTTCCTGCCGCAGTTGCCAGTGGGCAAGCCCTCGGAGTTGATGATTCCCGCGGCCCTGGAGGGGCTGCCGGGCCTGGCCTTCGATGAGGAAGGTCTGTGCACGGTAGACCTCGCGGCCTGGCAGGCGGGGCGCGCTGCCTTCGAGGCGCGGCTGGAGGCGGCGTTTCAGTCCGGCCAGTTCGAGGCCTTCGAGCCCTCGCCCGAGGCGTGCCGGGCCTGGCGGCCCTTCCTGTGGGAAGTGGAGGCGCGGAAGCTGGCCTTCGCGAAGGCGCAGCTCGCGGGGCCCTTCACGGTGCGCTCGGTGGCGCGCACCACCGACGGACAGCCCGCGCTGGAGGTGCCGGGCCTGGATGAAGCGATGTACCGGCTGTCCCTGGCGCGCTCACTGGCCATGGTGAAGGCGCTGCGCCGCGCGGGCACCACGCCGCTGTTCTATCTGGATGAGCCTGGGCTCTACGCGCTCCAGCGCACGAATCCCCGGCACCTGATTGCCATGCAGGAGCTGAAGTTGCTGGTGGTGGCCTTGCAGCGCGAAGGCGCGCTGGTGGGGCTGCACTGCTGCGGCAACACGGACTGGGCCGCGCTGCTGGACGTCCAGCCGGACCTGCTCTCCCTGGACGTGCGGCTGTCACTGGACGCGATGGTGGAGGCGGGGGCCGCGCTGGAGCGCTTCCTCGCCGCGGGCGCGACGCTGAGCCTGGGCATCATCCCCACGGACCTGGCGTCCACCTACGAGGTGGGAGAGCTGGTGGACTCGGTGGAGGCCACGCTGAAGGCGGCGCTGCCCGCCGGCTTCACCTTCGCGCAGGTGGTGTCCACGGTGGTGCTGACGCCTGCCTGCGGGCTGGCGATGCGCTCGGTCATCGACGCGGAGCGCATCCTGGAGGAGCTCAAGGTGGCGCAGCGGCGGCTCCGGAGCGCGCTCTCCGCCGAGCGTCCCTCCGTTGATACCGTGAATCCCCACTGAGCGGCCCCGGCCCCGCCGCGATGCTTATTGTGTCGCGGGGGTTCTGGGCCATGTTGGAACAGCGTATCGGGACATGGTTGGAGCTGCAGGACGCGCTCTTCGCCGGGTCGTGGAGCGAGGTGTTGGGGCGTCACCGGTCCACCTTTGTCTTCCGTGGCATGCCCCAGGTGACCAACGACCTGTCCACGGCGCTCAATCGCAAGGGGCTGTTCGTGCGCAAGGAGAAGGACCTGCTGAGGGCCTTCCGGAAGTACGCGCGGAGCTACAGCCCGCAGCCCGTGGAGTCCGTCTGGGACTGGCTCGCCCTGGCCCAGCATCATGGGCTGCCCACGCGGATGCTGGATTGGACCTTCAGCCCCTATGTGGCGCTCCACTTCCTCACCGAGAACCCGGAGCGGTATGGAGAGGACGGCATGGTGTGGTGTGTGGACTACCGCCAGACGAATCGTCACCTTCCCAGGCGGTTGAAGACGCTGCTCCAGCGAGAAGGCGCGGATGTCTTCACGGGGGAGATGCTGGCCACGACGGCGTCGGACCTTTCGACCTTCGACCACCTCGCGAAGCACCCGTTCGTGCTCTTCCTGGAGCCACCGTCGCTGGACGCCCGCATCGTGAATCAGTTCGCGCTCTTCTCGGTGATGAACGGGCCCGAGCTTCGCCTGGACACCTTCCTCGAAGCCCAGGTGGATGGTGTGCGCAAGCTCATCATCCCCGCCGCGCTCAAGTGGGAGGTGCGCGACAAGCTGGACCAGAGCAACATCACCGAGCGCGTGCTTTTCCCTGGCTTCGACGGGCTCAGCCGCTGGCTGCGGCGCTACTACGGCCCACGTGCCCCCGCGCACGCCTCGGACGCTCCCCCGGTGCGCAAGCGGCGGCGCGTGACGAGGTGAGTGGGCCTGGCGGCCCTCCACGGTGCTCGGCCTGGGCCGTGACCCGCAGCGCTGAATCCACGGCCCTGGCCGCGACTGCCGGCGGATGAAAACGCGGCCGTCATCCCGGGTGCTTCCGTCCCGCGCTCAGCGACGGCGCGCCCGGGCGTCAGCGGATTGTCACTGACGGCCGAGCCGAAGCTCGCGCTCGGCCTGGAACCAGTCCTGCTCGGAGTTGCCGTGCGTACCGCCCCGGGCCAGGAAGACTTCGTAGGCCCGGCGGGCAATCTGCTCGTTGGTGGGGCCGGGGCGCGACTCCGGAGCCCGTGGCCTGGTTTGGGCCGAGGGGGCAGGCGGCTTGCTTGAAGACGGCCCCGTCTGCTTGTTGGCGGTGTGGCGTGCCATGCTCGGATTCCTCCGGTGGAAAGAGTCCGCGGAGATTGGGGCGCGTCGATGCTGAAAGGAACCGGCAGGCGGGGGGCCGGGGTTGTCAGTGCGACAGGAGGACTGCCTCTGTGTCGAGCGACGGACAGGTGGCGTATGTAGGGCCGACGTAGAGGCCTTCAGCCGCCTGGCAGCACGCCCGCTCCCAGCGCGATGTCGAGCGCTCGCTGCATCGCGGTGCTCATGCCGAGCTTCTCCGCGTCATCAGGGGCGCACCAGCGAAGCTCCTGGAAGGCGGGCGTGCTCGCGGGCCGGCGAGGGCCGGAGACGCGCAGCAGCCGAAGCGAGAGGTCTCGGTGGGTGAGCTGCCGCTTCACGGTGCCCAGCGCGCCTTCCAGGGTCACGTCGACGCCCAGCGCGGCGGAGAGCCGGGCACGGGCTTCGCTGTCCGGTGCGTCGTCGGCGATTTCGGCGGCCGGCAGCTCCCACAGGCCCCCGAAGAGCCCGGCGTCCGCGCGGCGGGCGAAGAGGAGGGTGCCGGCATGGGGCCACACGGCGACGGCCAGCGTCAGCTTCTTGGGCGTGGCGCGCACCTTGGCGGGGGGCAGCTCGTCCACGCGGCCCTTGCGGAAGGCGACGCAGGCTCCGCGCACGGGGCACAGCAGGCAAAGCGGGTTCTCTGGCCGGCATGTGGTTGCGCCGTGCTCCATGAGGGCCTGGTTGAAGTCACCGGGCCGCTCGCCCTTCACCAGTGCGGTGGCGAGTGCCCACAGTGTGGCCTCTCGCTGGCGGTCTCCTGGAAGGCCTTCGACCTCGAAGATGCGAGAGAAGACGCGCGCGACGTTGCCGTCCACCAGCGGCGCTTCTTCGCCAAAGGCGATGGAGGCGACCGCGCCCGCGGTGTAGCGGCCGAAGCCGGGCAGTTCGAGCAGCTCGGCGGCGGTGGAGGGCAGGGTGCCGCCGAAGCGCGCGACGACTTCCTGTGCGGCGCGGTGCAGGTTGCGGGCGCGGCTGTAGTAGCCCAGTCCCTTCCAGCCCGCGAGCACGTCATCCAGCGGCGCCGAGGCCAACGCGCGCGCCGTGGGGAATCGCGCGAGGAACCGCTCCCAGTAGGGAATCACCGTCGACACCTGGGTCTGCTGGAGCATGACTTCGCTCAGCCAGATGGCATACGAATCCCGAGTGCGGCGCCAGGGCAGGTCGCGCTTGTTCCGGTCGTACCAGTCCAGCAGCGGCCCACGCACGCTGGCCAGGTGCGCCTGCGCGGGTGTGACAGTGGCCGCGAGCGGCGCGGAAGGGGGACGCCCGGCGCGGGGCTTCCGTGCGGGTGCTGCCTTGGACGGGGAGCTCATGCGTCCTTCTTCTTCGAAGCAAGCGCCATGCGGCGGGCGACACGGTCGAACAGGGAAGGCACCCACCGGTTGGCCACCACCATCACCCGGCCGGGCAGCGTGAGCACGGTGTCGCGCCGTCCACTCCGGCTCGCACGAACCATTGCGTCGGCGACTTCTTCCGCGGACATGGCCTTCAGCGGAATGGCGTCCTGTCGCCAGCCCTCCGCATGAAGGCGGTTCTCCCGGAAGTCGCTTTCGGTGAAGCCAGGCGACACGAGCAGTACCCGGATGCCCTCGGCGGCCAGCTCCGCGCGCAGCGACTCCGTCATCGCATTCACCGCGGCCTTGGACGCGCAGTAGCCGCCCAGCAGCGGCAGTCCCCGGTGGCCCAGCACGGAGCTGACGTTGACCACCTGAGCGCCACGCCGCTTGCGCAGCAGCGGCAGTGCCTCGCGCGTCATCCGCCACAGGCTGAAGACGTTCAGCTCGAAGACCTGCCGGAGTTGCTCCTCCCCAACGCCCTCCAGCGGTCCGTAGAGACCTTGGCCCGCGTTGTTGACGAGCACATCCAGCCCACCGAAGGCGGCGTCCGTCTCGCGCACCAGCCGCGTCACGTCGTCGCCCACCGTGACGTCGCACCGCACCGGCAGTGCCCTCACGCCCAGTGACGCCACTTCACGGGCCGCGTCCTCGAGCTCGGGGAGCCGGCGCGCGGCCAGGACGACATCCGCGCCCGCGGCCGCGTAGGCCCTCGCCGCCGTCCTGCCAATGCCTCCGGAAGCCCCCGTGATGAGGACCACCCGGCCCTTGAAGGGTTGGGTCTTCATGCCAGCGCGCACCATACCTTCCCGGTTGCATGAGGGGACTGTCTTTCAGCAACCAGCGGGGGCCTGTTTCCCCGCCTGTTCCCCTTCTGGTGGAGCGGGCGAACGCCTAGGATGCGCGCCTTCATGCGGCGCCCCCCTCTCAGCAACGACTTCTCCTGGTCCAAGAGCCGCCACGAGAAGTTCTCCGAGTGCCTTCGCGCGTACTACCTCTACTACTACCGCTCCTGGGGCGGCTGGGAGGCGAGCGCGCCCAAGGACGTACGCGAGCTCTACGTGCTGAAGAAGCTGGGCAACCGCTACACGTGGGCCGGCAGCGTGGTGCACGAGAGCATCAAGGACGTGCTGTTGGACTGGCGCGCGGGCCGCGAGGTGGACCCGGCGGCGGTGGAGGCGCGCACGCGCAAGCTGATGCAGGACGACTTCCGGCACTCGCGCTCGAAGAACTACTGGTCACAGAAGTACCGCAAGCAGTTCACCGGCCTGGTGGAGCACGAGTACGCCGAAGCGGTGCCGGACGAGGCGTGGAAGCAGAACTGGGAGACGGTGCGCTCCGCGCTGTCGTGGTTCTTCTCCTCGCGCTGGAAGGACCTGGCGCACAGCCTCAAGCCCGAGCAGTGGCTGGAGGTGGACGCGGGCTTCGACTTCGCCCACTTCACGCTGGACGGCCTCAAGGTCTTCGCGATTCCCGACTTCGCCTTCGTGGACGCGGACGGAACGCCGGTGGTGGTGGACTGGAAGACGGGCAAGTCGCGCGACGGGTACGACGAGCAGGTGCTCGGTTACGCGCTCTACGTGGCCCAGCGCTACCGCTTCCCGGTGGAGAAGGTGCGCGCCTCGCTCGTGTACCTCAACGAGGGCAAGGAGCAGGACGTCGCGGTGGACCCGGAGGCCATGGCCTCCTTCCACCGGCACTTCGAGCAGAGCGTGGCGAAGATGCGCTCGCTGCTGAAGGACGCGGCCACCAACACGCCGCTGGACGCGTCCGCGTTTCCGCCCACGGAGTCGCTGACGTCCTGCGCACGG
The DNA here is from genome assembly GCF_006518205.1 of Myxococcus sp. CA005. Classification (NCBI taxonomy): domain Bacteria; kingdom Pseudomonadati; phylum Myxococcota; class Myxococcia; order Myxococcales; family Myxococcaceae; genus Myxococcus; species Myxococcus sp. CA005. The sequence continues at coordinate 23,586 of NZ_SRLV01000100.1, forward strand.
TGCGTCTTCCGCCGTCCCTGCGGACGCGAGGGCGCCGCGCCCGAAGCGCCCCAACCGCAGCAGGTGGTCTGAGCGCCTAGCGCGCCGACGCGAGCCGCCGCACCACCACGCCCGCCGCGTTCATCCCGAAGCAGGACGTGACGAAGGCCACGCTGCCGTCAATCTGCGTGCGGTGGTCGCAGGTGTGGAACTCGTTGTCCTGCGGGCACACGCACAGGAAGCCGTCGGTGGCGTCGTCGTACTGGAGCGTCACCGGCAGCCGCCGCGCTTCGATGGAGTACACGGCGGTGATTCCCGTGTGCTTGTCCGTCTCCACCGCGTACTTGCGCTTGAGCAGCTTGCGGATGTCCTTGGCGAAGGGGTCCATGTGCGTCTCGGACAGGTCCTCCACGCGGATGGCGGTGGGGTCCAACCGGCCCGCGGCGCCCATGGAGCTGACCACCGGCACGCCCAGCGTCACGCAGCGGTGCAGCAGGTGCAGCTTCGCCTTCACGTTGTCGATGGCGTCCACGACGAAGTCGTACTGGCCCGGCTGGAGCATCTGCTCGGCCACGTCCGCGCGGTAGAACTCGCGCACCGCCTCCACCTTCGCCGCCGGATTGATTTCCTGGCAGCGCTGCGCCATCAGCTCCGCCTTGGGCTTGCCCACGGCCTTCACCGTCGCGTGGAGCTGGCGGTTGGTGTTGGTGACGCACACGTCGTCATGGTCCACCAGCGTCAGGTGGCCAATGCCGCTGCGCACCAGGCCCTCCGCCGCGAAGCTGCCCACGCCGCCCAGGCCGAACACCACCACGCGCGCGTTGGCCAGCCGCTCCATCGCGGAGTCGCCCAGCAGGCGGCCGGTCCGGTCGAAGCGCCGGGAGAGCTTGAAGGGACGGGCGAGCGAGTCCGGGGCGGTGGGCGGAGTCTCAGGGGCAGGGGCGGGGAGCGGCTGCGGATTCATGGCGGTCCTCTATAACGCGACCGCTCGCCTACCGCGAAGGTGCAGGGAAAGCTTCCCGGAAGAAGCGGCGGGCATTCTCGGTCGTCTGCCGGGCGACCTCCTCGACGGGCTCCCCCCGGACGCGGGCCATGCCCTCCAGGATGCGGGGAAGGTAGCCCGGCTCGGAGCGCGTCCCCCGGTGGGGCATGGGGGCCTGGTCCGGGGCGTCCGTCTCCGCCATCAGCCGGTCCAGGGGGATGGCCCGGAGCGCATCCAGGGGCTTGCGGGCCTCCGCCCAGGTGACGGGGCCCGCGAAGGAGAAGTGGCAGCCCTTCTGGAGATAGAAGCGCGCCAACTCCACGCCGCCGCTGTAGCTGTGCATGAGCAGGCCGGCCTCGGGGAGGGGCTCCTCCTTCAGTAGTTCGATGAGGGCTGGGTGCAGCCGGTGGCAGTGCATCAGCACGGGCAGGCCGTGCTTGCGCGCCAGCGCGAGGTGCCGCTTCAGCACCATCACCTGCCGTTCCAGCGGCGCGCCCGGGAGGCTGGGGCCATCCAATCCGCACTCACCCACGGCCGCCGCGCCGCCCTTCGCGAGCAACGCGTCCAGGTGCTCGAGCACGGCGTCGTCCTCTGCCGGGGGCATGTCGGGGAGGAGCTGCGGGTGGATGCCCAGGCCCACCTGGAGGCGGGCATCCTGGCGGGACATCTCCAGCAAGGGCTCCCAGTCATGCGGGCCCACGCCAGGGATGACGATGCCGTGGAGGCCCGCGGCCCAGGCGCGCGAGAGGACTTCATTCCTGTCGGCGTCGAAGCGGGACGCATCCAGGTGGCAGTGGGTGTCTATCATCGAGCAGGCTGCTCCCTTGGGCCGTTCATTCAGGAACACGCTGCGTGCTCCTGCGCATCCGGGTGCGCGCGCCCGGAAAGGCCGACGGTATACGCGCCCTCTATCCTCCGGAGGGTTTCCATGACCAAGCGTGTCGTTATCAGCGCGCTGTGTGGCGTGCTGCTGGTGCTGTCGACGGGGTGCGGTGACGAGTGTGTCGATGTATTCGACTGCCGCAGCGACAAAGGGCCCCCTCCGGCGGGGAAGGATTGGACGTGCCGCTCGGGCAACTGTGAGCTGCGCGATGTCCAGCGGCCGCCCGAGGGGGACGCTGGGACGGAAGAGGACGCTGGCACCGAGGGAGACGCGGGCACCGAACAGGACGCGGGCACTGAAGAGGATGCCGGCACGGACGCGGGCACGGCCGACGGCGGTGGCGTGGTCGTCATCGGCACGGGGGCCAAGGGTGATGCTTGCACGTCGTCCGCCGACTGTGCCGCGGGCCTGCGCTGTGAGGGCACGACCGAGGCCATGACGTGTCAGGCGCTGCACGTGGCCTTCACGGCCATGGACGACACCGACGAAATGGCTGCGGTGGTGACGCGCTTCGATGCGCCGGAGCCCACGCGGCTGTCAGACGCCGAGGAGAACAGCCTCTACCCGCGCTGGAACCCGGCCGGCAACCGGATTGCCTTCGTCCAGGGCGCCACCGAGACGGGCACCTCGACGGGGAACCTGGCCGGTGAGCTGGTGGCGCGCGACGTGCCGCTGGTGGCGGGTGCGCCCACGATGCTCGCCAACGGCACCACGGGCAGCACCGAGGGCTTCCTCTACCTGGAGTGGGAGCCGGGGGATTCTCTCCTGTACGTGCGCCGCGCGGGCGACAGCATCTCCGGCATCTCCCGCGTCCCGGCCGAGGGCGGCACGGTGGAGCAGGTCACCGCGTTGGGCTCCTCCCCGGCCTGGCGCAATGGCAACACGTTCGCGTTCAGCACCGCCACCGTCGGCATCTCCACGGCCACCGTGGGCGGCGCGCCCACGCCGCTGGCCATCGCGGGCACCACGGCGGAGCAGCCGCACTACAACCGCGTCAATGACCAGCTCCTGTTCCTCCGTCCGGATGACACGCGGCCGGTGGGGCTGAACGCCGCGCTCTACATCGTCCCCGTGCGCGGCGCCGCCGTGCAAACGATTGCCGAGTTCACCACGGCGGCCGTCGAGGGTGGCTCGGTGGATTCCTACATCGCCAACCCCACCTGGGCGCCGGATGGCAGCTGGGTGGCGTACGTGCGCGCCTACTTCTTCAACCCCACCACGGGGGAGCCGGAGCTCTGCGGCGCCGGTGACTCGCCCTGTGCCGGCGACCCGGGCAACATCATTTTCCTGCGCCGCATCAACCCGGCGGATGGCACCCCGGTGGGGGATGAGGTCAGCTTCGCCGAGGGCGCCACGCTCCCGTCGTTCTCTCCGGATGGCCACTACGTGGCCTACATCCAGACGGGGCAGCTCTACGTCCAGCAGATTGATCCGGCGGCGGGCGCGAAGGTAGGTGACCCCATCGTCCACCCGCTGGGGGGCTACACTCTCCAGACGTCGCGCGGCGATGACCACCGTCCGCGCTGGCAGCCCCGGTAGCCCCAGGCTGTTGACGGCGTGAAGTCCCAGGCCCGCGTCTCCCCAGGGGACGCGGGCTTTCTTCGTTTCCGGGATGGTGCGCGGCGCCTTGTCTCCGCGCGAGATGCGGCATAGGGAGGGGCGCGCGGGCCCACCCCTGGGTCCGTCCACCGGAGGACCCGCATGAGGCGCTCTCTTGTTCCTGGCTTCCTGCTCTTCACCGCCTGCGCCACCGCGCCGGCTCACCGCCTGGACGAGGGCAGTGGTGGCACCGCGGCCGAGGAGCCACAGTCGCTGGCCGCGCCTGTGCGCCTGGAGACACGCTCCGGCAGCTTCCTGGTACACCCGAACAACGCGGCAGACTTCGAGAAGCTGCTCGCGGGAGAGCCCACGCGGCAGCGCTACTCCGCCGGCATCCTGATGGCGGGAGACTGACGTCCACGCCAGCCGGGACAGGGGCGGAGGGCTCAGCCCTCCACGACGATGCGACGCCCCAGCGCCCGGGTCATCTGCGGCGAGGTGAGCTGGGCCAGCACATCCACCAGCTCCCCGCCGGAGGTCTCGAAGGCCGCCGCGATGACCTCGCCCACCGTCAGGTGGACCTTGCCCGCTGCCGCCCGGGCCCGCTGAGCCGTTCGCCGGAGCGCGGGCATCACCCGCCGGCCCTGCCTGGGAACCGCGCCACTTCTACGAGTCGTCCGCTTGCCCATGGGTTCCTCCCACCGCACCGTGCTACGCGGGTGAGTACACCGTGGGTCTGACACATGCAGTTGAGGTGCCAGCCGTCTGACTACCTGTCCGGTGGGACAATGCCCCTCATTTCCCAGGCAGAAAGCGGGGTTAAGCAGACAGTCGGCTCGCTGGGTTCACGGTGCTGCCCGGGTATGAATCGTTTCATCGAGCGTTTTCGTTCACTCCGAGCGCAATCTCGACGTTTCGTTCAACGGCCCCGTTTCGTCACGTGGCTTACAATTCTTGGCACCCAGGTCCAATCTGACCCCGATGTCAGAGTCAAGCCTTCCCGCAGAAGTCCGTCTTTCCCGGCGGAAAGCCAGAACATCCTGACGCAAATGTCGCGGCCTCGTGGGCGGCGCGGGCAGTGCGGTATACGCCGGGGGGCATGCCCCAGACTCTCTGTCCGAACTGCGGCCATAGCCCCATTCCGCGCGGTGCCAGTGCGTGCCCCTCGTGTGGGGAGCCGTTCGACCATCTCCAGTCCCACAAGAAGGTTGGCCGGATGCGGCTGGACCGGCCCATGGTGGAGGCGGACGACGACGCCACGGTGTTCGGCGGGGACCTTGTCACCAGCGCGGTGTCCGCCCATCCGGGCCCTGCTGCGGGGGTGTTGCTGGCGAGCGCCGCGGCCTGGTTCGTCCGCGCCGCGGGCCTGTTGGGCTCGCTGGAGGACCCCGCGTGGACATACGGCCTGGTGTGCCTGGGCGCGGTGCTCGCGCTGGTGCTGGTGCTCAACCGCGGCCCCGCGAAGGGGATGGCGCAGGTGGGCGTGGTGGTGCAACTGCTGGCCACGGGGTGGCTGGCGCGTGAGGCACCGCTGGCCCCCGTCCACGTGGCCTACTTCATCCTCGGGGTGCTCGCCTTGGTCATGGTGGTGGGCGAGCCGGGGCCCATGCGGCGCTACCTGGGGCTGGGTTTGGGCCTGGGAGCGGCGGTCGCTTCGGCGGGGTTGTTGGCGCTTCCCATCGCGGGGACGTCGGGCGCGGGTGTGCGTCAGTCCCTGGTGGGCAGCGAGCTGGGGTATCGGCTGGAGCTGCCCCCGGGGTGGGGACAGTTGACGCGCGAGCAGCTCGCACCGCACCTGGTCCTGCCCGCGTCCACCCTGCAGGGCGGCGGCGTGGGCTTCGGCGACGCGGCGCAGGAACGCTACGGCCTGCTCTGGGTGGAGCGCGGCACGGGCAAGGCGGCGGCCGCGGGGTGCAAGGGGTTGTTCCAGGCGCTGGGCGGTGCGCTGGGGGAGGCGCTGTCACTTCCCGCGCCTCCGGCGTTGGGGAGCGCGGCCACCGTGCATCCGCTGCGCACGCCGGGTGGCGCGGAAGGCACGCTGGCGTGCGGGGTGCTGGCGGACGGGCGGCTCGTGGGGCTGGTGGTGGTGGCCGCCCAGGCGAGTGGCGGCGCGGACGAGGCGGCCTTCACGACGGTGGGCGCGGGACTCGCATTGCAGTAAGGGGCTCATCGCCATGAACGTCCAGGTCCTCTTTCACGACAGCTGCTTCGACGGCGCCGCGAGCGCGGCCGTGTTCTCCCGCTTCTACCGGGAGCGCATCCGTCCGGACGCGGCCTTCCGGTACCTCGGTCTGAACCACAAGCCGGGCGCCGAGGGCATCGACCCGGCCGTGTTCTCCGGCGAGGAGAATGTCATCGTCGACTTCCGCTACAGCCAGGACGCGCGGCTGACCTGGTGGTTCGACCACCACGCCTCCGCCTTCCAGCAGCCGGGAGACGAGGCGCACTTCCGCGCGGACACCAGCGGGCGCAAATTCCACGACGCGCACCGCAAGAGTTGCACGAAGTACCTGGCGGACGTGGCCCGGGAGCGCTTCGGCTGGGATGCGTCGCCCCTGGCGGAGCTCATCCACTGGGCGGAAATCATCGACGGGGCCCAGTTCCCCTCGCCGCAGATGGCGGTGGCGCTGGAGGAGCCCGCGCTGCGCATCATGACGGTGCTGGAGGCCAACAAGGACCCCAGCCTCATCCCGGAAGTCATCCGCCGCATGCAGTCCGAGTCGCTGGCGGACATCGCCACCTCGCCGCTCATCGCCGCGCCGTTGGCGCCGCTGCTGGCGCGCCACCAGTCGAACATCGAGCTGGTGCGTGCCCGGGCGCGCTACGAGCGCGGCGTCGTCTTCTTCGACCTGGTGGACGAGGGCGTGGACAGCCTCAACAAGTTCATCGCCTATGCCCTCTACCCGGACGCGCGCTACACGCTGTGGGTGGGGAAGGGCGCCTCGCGGGCCAAGGTGTCCATCGGCTCCAACCCGTGGAAGCCGGAGCTGCGGCGGCACGACCTGTCCGCCATCGCCGGACGCTACGGCGGCGGCGGGCACCCGGTGGTGGCCGCGGTGAGCTTCAAGGCGGACCAGGCCGACAAGGCGCGCGCCGCCTACGCGGAGATTCTGGCGGAGCTGTCCTCCGACGCGTGACGGCGCGGGCGTCAGCGGCGCTCAGAAGAACCGGAAGCCCGCCTCCCGCAGCAGTCGCACCACCGTCACCATGGGCAGGCCCTGAACGTTGGAGCGGTCGCCGTCGAGCCGCTCCAACAGGGCCTGTCCGGCGTCCTCCACGCGGTAGCTGCCGCAGCAGCCCTCCCATTCGTTCAGGTCGAGGTAGCGCTCCAGCTCCTCCTCCTTCACCCGGTAGAAGGTCAGCCGGGTCGTCTCCACTGCATCGAGCACCTTGCCTCCGGGGCCCACCAGGCACACCCCGGTGTGGATGGCGTGGGTGTGGCCCACCAGCTTGCGCAGTTGCTCGCGCGCCGCGTTCCGGTCGACGGGCTTGGAGAGGACTTCGCCCGCCACCTCGACGAGCTGGTCCGCGCCCAGCACCCAGGCCTCCGGGTGGCGCTGATGCACCGCGCGGGCCTTGCGTGACGCGAGCTCCCGCACGGCCTCCGTCACCGACAGGTGTGGGGCGACGACCTCGTCCACGCCGGGGGCCTCGGCGCGGTAGGGAAGCCTCAGTCCATCCATCAGGGCCCGCCGGGCGCTCGACGTGGAGGCCAGAATCAATTCGCTCATGGGACGGGCAACCTAGTGCAGGGCGGGGC
>NZ_SRLV01000101.1:0-30614 GCF_006518205.1 Myxococcus sp. CA005
ACTCCAGGCGCCGCCCCAGCTCCGTCCCGCCCTTGCAACCCGCGACCCGCACCGGCGTCCCTCACCCGCCAACCATCCCCATCCGCCGGTCCGCGTCGCACCGTGCCCAACGCCATAGCATTCGCCGTGCCGTGCCATCTGGAGCACGAAACACGAATTATTTCAGCCACTTACAAGAAAACGGAACCAGGGGGCGGAAGCGGAGCCGGACGGCAGCCGGAAAAAACTACGTTCGCGGGCCGAACAGCCCGTCCCGGCATACCGGTCCCCTGTTGAAGCGACGACGAAGCCCTTCAGGCGCGCCCGACAGGTGGGCGCCACAGCCGGAGCAGGTCCTGGGCGAGCAGCTCGTGCATGGCCTGTTGAAGCGAGACGAGCATCTGATGAAGTGACTCGGCGGTGTCACCGTGGGCTTCGACCACACGCTCGTGCCGCCCGTCGAAGATGCGCAACCTGCCCGGGACGAGTGCGATGACGGGAAGCGTCGGGTGACGTTTGCGGAGCAAGCCCAGGAAGAGCGGGTGGTCCTCATCCGGGCGGCGCACGTCCACCACCACCAGCGCGGGGGGCCGGGACGTCAGCGAGGCGAAGGCGTCGTCCGCATCCCCGGTGACGGAGATGGCCAGGTCTGGCGCCTCGAGGATACGGCGCAACAGCTCGCGCGAAGGCGCATGAGGACTGACGATGAGGACCCGGCGCATCTTGCAGCTGAATCTAGCCCTTCCAGACGGCGATGGTGGCCCCGATGAAGGCGAGCCCGGAGCCCAGCACCCGGGGGAACGTCACGGGGCGGCCTTCCACCATCGCATCCCACACGAGGCTGGTGAGGAGCTGCGCCGCCATCAGCAGCAGGACGGACTGCACCGCCCCCAGGCGGCTCATGGCCAAGGGCATGCCCAGGACGATGACGACGCCGCACAGCCCCGGCAACAGGTGCCAGGGCGTGAAGCCGCTCAAGCGACCCTGGCCCGCCGCGGCCTCCGGCCAGAGCCCCGGCACCGTGCGCACGACGAAGTACACCGCGAAGGTGGCCACCGTCGCCACCACCATGTTCAGGAGCACGGCGCTCATCAGGCCCCACTGGCCCCCGAAGCGACGGTTGAGACCAGCCTGAGCCACGACCGCCAGGCCACACAGCATGGGAACGAGCGAGATGAAACGCATGCGACGCGCTGGGTACCGTGAACAGCGCATGCCTGCAAGCCTGCCTTCCAGGCCTTCGATGAGACTGGCGAAACCCAGGATGACCGGCTAGGTCCCTACACGCCGATGCCGTCGCCCACCGAGCTCCACTTCGACTGCGGCACCCTGGTCGCGCCCACACTGCCGGAAGATGCTCGCCTGCGAGCCCTCTTCCAGAAGGACGGGCGCACCGGCGTCTACCGCGCGCCCGCGTGGCATTACCGCGAGGCGGTGCTGCGGCTGCGGGAACTGGGCATCCCCTACGAGGACAAGGCGAAGCGCTTCGAGCCGCTGGAGCTGCCGCTCACCTCGCCCATCCAACCCTTTCCGCATCAGCAGCAGGCGCTGGAGGCGTGGACACGCGCGGGCGGACGTGGCCTGGTGGAGCTGCCCACGGGCGCGGGCAAGACGCTGCTGGCGGTGCTCGCCATCGCCCACGTGAAGCGGCCCACGCTGGTGGTGGTGCCCACGCTGGACCTGATGACGCAGTGGCAGGGCGTGCTGGCGCGCCACTTCTCCGCGCCAGTGGGCCTGCTGGGCGGCGGCGTGAATGACCGGCAGCCGCTGACGGTGACGACGTACGACTCCGCGGCGATGCAGACGGAATTCCACGGCAACCGCTTCGGCCTGCTGGTGTGCGACGAGTGCCACCACCTGCCCGCGCCCAGCTACCGCTTCATCGCGGAGGGCTCGCTGGCGCCGTACCGGCTGGGCCTCACCGCGACGCTGGAGCGCGCCGATGGCGGCGAGCGCGTCTGCGAGGAGCTGTTGGGCCCCCGCGTGCACCGCTCGGACATCCGGGAGCTGCAGGGTGAATACCTGGCGCCCTATGAAGTGAAGCGAGTGGAAGTCCCGCTGACGCCCGACGAAAAGGCGCGCTACGACACGGCGCGCGCGCTGTACCTGGGCTTCGTGCGCAGGCTGAGCGTGCCGCTCTCCGCGCCGGACGGGTGGGCGCGCTTCCTGGCGCAGAGCCAGCGCAGTGACGAGGGCCGCGCGGCGTACCGCGCCTACCGCGAGCAACGGCGGATTGCGCTCACGTCCAGCGGCAAGCAGGAGGTGCTGTGGCGCATCCTCCTGGAGCACCGGGACGACCGTGTCCTCGTGTTCACCGACGACAACGAGACGGTGTACACGCTGGCGCGCCGCTTCCTGCTCCCCGCGCTGACGCACCACACGCCCGTGCCCGAGCGCAAGGCGTTGCTGGCCGCCTTCGCCTCCGGGGAACTGCCGGTGCTGCTGACCTCGCGCGTGCTGAACGAAGGCGTGGACGTTCCCGAGGCGCGCGTGGGCGTGGTGCTCAGCGGCAGCGCGAGCGTGCGCGAGCACGTGCAGCGGCTGGGGCGCATCCTGCGCAAACGGCCGGGGAAGCGCGCGCTGCTGTACGAGGTGTGCTCCGCGCAGACGGCGGAGAGCAGCATCAGCGAGCGGCGACGCCAGCACGGCGCCTATCAGGAGGGCGGCTGAGATGCTGACACGCGAGCTGCTCAACTTCCGCGTGCGCCAGGGCGTCCTGCGCCCCGTCTTCGTGAAGCGCGATGACACGGAGCTGCTGACCTTCGCCCAGGACCTGCTCGCGGAGGTAGCGGCGTCGCGCGGCGGCCAGCGCGACGACATCGAGGAGTCGCTGGGCTTGAAGGCCGGCGCCTTCACCAAGCCCAAGGTGGCGCGCGGCCTGGTGAAGCTGGTGTTGGACCGGCTCCTCTTCGACGAGCCCGCGCCCGGCGTCACGGAAGCCCGTTGGGAGCGAATCAAGGCGGCGGGACAGGTCCTGCGTGCGCTGCCTCCCGACGCCACGGTGGAGGGCTTCGAGGCACGGCTGGCCCAGACGCTCCCCGTCCCCCTTTCCGAGGCCCGAGAGGCGCTGTACTCGGACCTGCCCGGCCACCGCCGGCTGGTGGGGTGGGACGGCGAGGCACTGAACGCCCAGGACCTGCTGGACCGCTACAACCTGGCGCTGGCGCAGGGCCCCCTGCTGTCCGCACGGCGCCTCCGCCTGCGAGCCCAGGCGCCGGACCTGCTGCGCGTGCGCAAGGTGCTCCGGTGGCTCAAGTTCTGCCGCCTGGTGGCCGAGGTGTGGCGTGACGACGACAACTGGGCGCTCGACGTGGAGGGCCCTGGGGCCATGCTGGCGCTCCAGAAGAAGTACGGCCTGCAACTGGCGACCTTCCTGTCCGTGGTGCCGGTGCTGGAGCGCTGGGAGCTGACCGCCACCGTGGAACTTTCACGGCGGCAGGCCACGTTGATGCTCAGCCACAAGGACCCGCTGCGTTCGCCCCTACCCGCCGCACTGGGTCACATTCCTCCGGAAGTGGCCTCCCTCGCGGAGGGCTTCGCGGATGACGCCTGGGAGCTGGACCTGACGCCCCTTCCCCGGCACGTGGGCGCCTCCGGACTGTGCGTGCCGGACCTCACCTTCCGCCACCGTGCGTCCAAGAGAGAAGTCGCGCTGGAGCTCTTCCACGCATGGCATGCGGCGCCCCTGGCCCGGAGGCTGACGGAGCTGCGCTCGCGGCCGGACGCGGGCCTGCTGCTGGGCGTGGACCGGGCGCTGGCCAAGGAGGCCGTGGAGCGAGAGGCGCTGGAGGCCCACCCGCAGGTGGTGCTCTTCAACGGCTTCCCCTCCGCGCGCAAGCTGCGGGAGCGCCTGGCGAAACTGGAGCCCGGGCGGTGAGCGCTGCGCTCGCCCGCCGGGAACGCGCGTCAGCCGCGCGGCTTGAACTGCGCCGCGAGCACGCTGAGGATCCGGATGGACGTCCGGTCCAGTTGCTTGGCCCGGCGCATGAGCCGCCGCAGCTCCGCGGACTCGCCGTAGTCACTGGGCGGCTCGGCGGCCCACTTCACCTCCTGCACCGGCTTGAGGCCCAGCGCCTCGTCCGCGGAGATGGAGAGCACCGTGCACAACCTGCGGAACGTCTGGATGCTCGGCAGCATGTGCCCGCGCTCGAGCCGGCCATAGACTTCGCTCGCGATGCCAATGCGTTCCGCCACGTCGGCCTGGGTCAGGTTCAGTCGGGTCCGAGCAAGGCGAGCCGCTCCGCCAAGGCGGGATGCGAGAGTCTTTTCCATGGGTCGTTAACCTAGCGGGTCCGCACATGTCGATATGACTTGAGAGGTTGGCATCCAAGAACTTCCTGAGTAGTCTTGTAGGTAGGCAACCTCGTGCGTTTGGCCAACCACACAGGTCTCACCCTGCTGGCGCGAAGACCATGCTGACCTTCTTGTTCGTGGACGAAGACCCACGTTCACTCGCCGCGCTGCGGCGTCTCGTGAGGGATTTACCCGGCGGCAAGCGCTTCGCCCGCTGCGTGGAGGAGGCCCTCGCGCTCGTGAAGGAAGAAGCGCCGTCCGTGGTGGTGACGGGCGATCTGCTCCCGGACGGAGACGGGCTGGGGCTGCTGGAGCAGGTGCGTGCGAGCCACCCCCGCACCGCCTGCGCGCTGCATGCGGTGATGCCGCCCCTGGCGCGGGACATCACGTGGATGGACCGCGCCGCGCCACCCTCGGAGGTGCATGCCCTGCTGCGGATGCTGGGCATCGGTGCAGCATCGATGGGAAGCCCGCGTTAAGGTGCCGCTCGACGCGCCATGAAGCTCTACGCCATCAGCGACCTGCACTTGCGCCACAACGACAACCGCCTGGCGCTCCAGGCGCTTCCGGCCCATCCGGAGGACTGGCTCATCGTCGCGGGGGACGTGGGCGAGACGCTGGCGGAGATGGAGCTCATGCTGAGCACCCTCACCCAGCGCTTCCGCCAGGTCATCTGGGTGCCCGGCAACCATGAGCTGTGGACCATGCCGTCGGAGCAGCCGCAACTGAAGGGTGAGGCGCGCTACCAGCGGCTGGTGAGCCTGTGCCGCAGCTACGGCGCCCTCACGCCGGAGGACCCCTACCCCCGCTGGCCCGGCCCTGGCCCCGAGCGCGTCATCGTCCCCATGTTCCTGGGCTACGACTACACGTTCCGCCCGGACCATGTGCCCGCGGACAAGGCGCTGGAGTGGGCCTGGGAGGATGACCTGCTGTGCACCGACGAGGTGCTGCTGCACCCCGAGCCCCACGCCAGCCGCGCCGCCTGGTGCGCCGCGCGCGTCGAAGCCACGCGGGCCCGGCTGGACGCCCTCCCCCCGGGCTGCGCCACCGTCCTCGTCAACCACTACCCGCTGCGCTACGAGCACGTGCGGCTGCCGCGCATCCCCCGCTTCTCCATCTGGTGCGGGACGAAGCAGACGGAGGACTGGCACACCCGCTACCGCGCGGAGGTCGTCGTCTCCGGCCACCTCCACATGCCCGCGACGCTGTGGCGTGACGGCGTGCGCTTCGAAGAGGTGTCGCTGGGCTACCCCGTGCAGTGGAAGTACCGGGGCGTGCACGCGTGGGAGAGCTGCCTGCGCGTCATCCTCCCCGGCCCCACGCCGTAGAAAGCACGAAGCCCCGGGCGCCGCGTGAAGCGGAGCACCCGGGGCCTCATCGGCGCGGCTCAAGGCCGCGCCGTCACTTCAGACTACTTGGGCAGCGGCTCGAGGAAGGAGCCGATGAGGACGATGCCCTCGAAGCCATCCTTCGCGCCGTAGACCTCGATGTAGTAGCGGCCGGCCGGAGCGTTGATGAGGTTGCACTTCTCCGACTGGTGGTCCTTCACGCTGCGGCAATCGTAGTCCGCGTGCGTCGGGGCGCCACCGCGCTTGACGTAGAGGTCGGGGTTGCCCTTGCCCTCGCCCGTCTGGATGTAGATGTTGTTCTTCCCCTGGCCCGGGCGACGCTCCGGAACGTCGAGGATGAACACCTGCGAGGAGCCCGCCGCGCCCGAGAGGTTCTCCACGGCGATGCCGCTCTCGATGGGGACGAAGCCACCCTCCCAGGTCACGGTCAGCGTGGCGTCGGAGTACGCACGGTAGCCGTTCACCATCGCGTACCACTTGCCGTGCTGCGGAGCCGCGAAGGTGCAGACCTCGTTGTTGCCACCGGCGTACGGGCGGCAATCATACAGCGCGGTGGTGGGCGCGTTGTTGTAGCGGACGTACAGGTCGGCGTCACCCGTGCCACCCGACAGGGTGAAGCGCAGGTTGTAGGCACCTTCCGGCACCGTGACCTCGAAGTACTTCTTCTCGTTGGCGCCACCCGACACGACGACCGGCGTGTCCTTGACGATGGGGTCCGTCGGCGGAGGCGGAACCGGGACGCTGACGCCAACGGCCTTCCACGCGTTCGACACCGACTCGATGGTGGCGGCGTCGTAGCCGAGCTGCGCCGCGGCCTGCTCCGAGATGGTCTTCGCGGCCTCGAAGTTGGACGTCGGCACCATCAACGTGTTGGCCTTGTAGAAGATCTGCGCGGCCTTCTCGATGCCGATGCCCGCCACCACGATGGTGCTCTTGCCGCGCGGGTGCGTGCCGCCCTGCGACAGGAGGTAGAACGCCAGGTTGGAGATACCGGAGCTGTAGTGCACGCCGGTACCGGGCACGTAGTTGTGGTAGTGGTCGAGCGAGTCGCCATCCAGCGCCGGGTCGTTCATGTAGCGCAGGGCGTCGTTCGGGATGGACGGGGTCCACACGTCGTCGCCAATCAGCCAGTGACGCGGGGAGACCTCGTCCGCGCCGTCGCCGTACCACTCGCACACCGCGCCGAACACGTCGGACATCGACTCGTTCAGGCCGCCGGACTCACCCGAGTAGATGAGGTCCGACTCGTTGTCCGTCACGGCGTGGGTCAGCTCGTGCGCCGTCACGTCCAGCGAGTTGGCTAGGTTGGTGGCCGTCACGCCGTCGCCATCGCCGTACACCATCTGGGTACCGTCCCAGAAGGCGTTCACGTAGTTGACGCGGTGGTGCACGGTGCTGATGAGCGTGCCGCCCGCGTTGTCGATGGAGTCACGACCGAACAGGGTGTTGTAGCAGTCGTAGACGGTGCCCAGGTGGTCGTAGTTGGTGTTGACCACGGGGTCCGCCACCGGCGCCGCGCCCTCGATGCGCACGACCGCGCCCGGCAGGGTGCTGGTGTTGTTGCCGTTGTGGAGGCGGCGGTCGAGGGACTCCTTGATCTGCGGGATGCGCAGCATCACATCCGCGTTGCGCGCGTCCACCAGGACCCAGTCGCGAACGGGCGTGCCGTCCGCCTTGTTGCCGTGCTGGACGACCTTGTACATCAGGCGCAGCTCGTCATCGACGCGCCAGTACACCAGCTCCGGGTTCTTGTCGGTGACCCAGCCCTTGAGCGTCTCGCGGTCGGAGTCCACCGCGGACGTGGCAATCTCACCCGCGATGGTCGCCTTCAGCTCGGCGCGCAGGTCGCTGCGGACGTTGGTGTTCGCCGCGAAGACCTTGCCGTTGCGCGCGTGCAGGATCAGCTCGCCGCCCAGCACCGGGATGTCGTTGTGCTTCACGGAATAGCGGTAGTGGCTGTCACCCTGCTTGTCCGTGTGCGCCTTCTTGAAGACCAGGTTGCCCGGCTCCAGGCGGAACGTCGGCGCCACGGCGTCGACGACCGAGGCCAGCGCGGACGCGTTGAGCGCCTTGGGACCCGCGGCAGGAATATCCGGCAGAGCAATCGACAGACCGGTGACGAACTGCGCCACCTTCTGGTTGTCCGTCAGAATGACCTTCGCGCCATTCTCCAGCATCGCCGCCTTCGCGGCATCCGTAGGCTTGTCGGCCTCGGGGGCAGGGGTGGACTCGTTGCAACCGACAACGACAGACAGCGCCGCAATACCGAGCGCTCCGCGAACTCTCTTCTGCACCATGTAATCCTCCTAAGCGGAAAGATTAGGAGGCACGATGACACAGGGATGACGCGTATTTCAAGGTTGCGCGATTATTTCAGTTTCTATCCTCTTCTTAGATTTCAGGTTATTTACGATTATTCCTTTGCTTTCGTGGATTTGCGAGGTCCACTACGAGTGCGAGCAACCTTCCACGTGACGTGACAGGTCGTCCAGGCGGGCCTCGGTTTTCCACAGGTCGTGTGAACTTTGTGCCGGACTCGGGGTCCGCCCGCGCGCGTGAGGCAACACTGGCATCGACGTGGCTGGCCATTACGCTTCCTGTCCGGGAGGCAACGATGCGCGCATTGCAGCTACAGCGGCTGGACGGCCCTGACGGGCTCCAACTGGTGGACGTGCCCGAGCCCGAGGCGGGGGACTCGGTGCTCATCGACGTGGTGGCGGCCGGGGTGAGCTTTCCGGACCTGCTGCTCACCCGGGGGCAGTACCAACTCAAGCCCGCCCTGCCCTTCATTCCGGGCGTGGAGGTGGCCGGCGTGGTGCGGCAAGCCCCCGCGGGCGCGGGGGTGAAGCCCGGGCAGCGGGTGATGGCCTTCAGCTTCGGACTGGGCGGCTTCGCCGAGGTGGCCGCGATTCAGCCGGAGATGGTGTTCCCCATCCCCGCGGACTGGAGCTTCGAGGCGGCCGCGGGCGTGGTGATGAACTACCACACGGCGCACTTCGCGCTGCACCGGCGAGGCCGGCTCAAGGCGGAGGAGAGCGTCGTGGTCCATGGCGCCGCGGGAGGCGTGGGCACGGCGGCGGTGCAGGTGGCGCGCGGCGCGAAGGCACGCGTCATCGCCGTGGTGAGCGACGAGCGCAAGGCGGACGTCGCCCGGCGGGCCGGCGCGCACGAGGTGCTGCTGTCGACCGGAGATTGGGTCGCGCAGGTGCGGGAGAAGACGGGCGGCCTGGGTGCCAACGTGGTGGTGGACCCGGTGGGCGGCGACATCTTCGACAAGAGCCTCAAGTGCCTGGCGCCCGAAGGCCGGCTGCTGGTGGTGGGCTTCGCGAGCGGGCGCATCCCCGAGGTCCAGGTGAACCGGCTCCTGCTGCGCAACATCGACGTGGTCGGCGTGGCCTGGGGCGGCTTCCTCCTGCACGAGCCATCCCTGACGCCCACCATCGCCAAGGACCTGGAGGCCATGGCGGACCGTGGTGTGCTCACGCCCGTCGTGGGCCCGGTGTTCCCGCTGGAGCAGGGCGCGCAGGCCCTGCGTGAGCTCGACGCCCGGCGCGCCACGGGCAAGGTGGTGCTGCGCATGCGCGAAGGCTGACATGGCCTGGAGGCACCGGCGCGAGCGTGCTCGCGCCCGGTGCCCGTTGATTGAACGCCGGGCATGCGGCCCGCCGCGTGTGGCCATGTCCGGCGCTGCCGACTTCGCGGAGGGACACCACCTTGGTGCAGGAGGTGACGGCACCATGGTGGATGACATTCTGGAGCGGCAGCACCAGCGCGAGCGGGAACAGGAGCGCAGGCGGCTGCGCGAGGAGGAGCAGAAGGACCTGGACGTGGAGTCCCACCGGGGACCGCGTCCCCTGGAAGGCTACGCGGGGGGCCACACCTCGTGGACGGACCAGCAGGATGACGACTCCGCCCGTCAGGTCCATGCGGGCGATGCCCAGGCCTCCTGGGAAGCCAGCGAACGGCAGGCGCGACTGGAGCCGGAACCCGAACCCGAACCCGAGCCCGCCCGCCGTGAGGACGAACCGCCGCCGGGTGGCGAGCGCTCCCGGTGAAGCGCGGCCCACGACGCGTGGGTCAACGAAGCTCGGGCACCTCGCGCTCCAGCGTCTCCGCCGCGCGTGCATCCTTGGGCAGGCCGAAGCGCTGGCGCGAGCACGCCAGCAACTGCCCCGCGTAGACGGTGTCCTCGAGCGCCTCCTGGAAGCGGCCCAGCCGCGCCAGCGTGCGTGCCCGCTCGTCCACCAGCCGGGCCAGGATGCGGGCCTGCTCCGCGTGTGAGAACAGGCGGACCACGGAGCGCGCGTCGAAGCACATCAGTGTGTCGAACTCCATGCCCAGCGCGGCCGTGCAGGCTTCGCGAATGTGCAGGAGGCTCGTGTCCAGGGCCGCCTCCGCCCGTGCCCGGGCGATGTCCGGAGCCAGACGGCCGAGCTCACGCACGGCATTCAGGGTGAAGGCGTAACGCAGAACGGGCATGCGGATGGGAACTACACCCCAGCCGCGAGGATTCATCCAGTCGCCGCGTGTGTCGAGTGTCGCCCCCAGGCCCGCCCCGGGGGAACTCCCGCGAAAGAACGTCACTGGCCGGGATGGAATGGCGCCGACTACAGTTTCTCGTCGCGTTCCAGTCACCCCCACCAAGGACGACGAGACATGAAGGACCTGGACGCCATCCTCCGCGCGCGGGCGCAAGCTCGCGGCCCCCTGGTCCTGGCCACGGTGGTCGAGGTATCGGGCTCCGCCTACCGGCGGCCGGGTGCGCGGATGTTGATGAGCGAGGACGGATGGCTCGCGGGCGGCATCAGCGGCGGCTGCCTGGAGGCCGACATCGTCCGCAAGGCCTTCTTCTGGACCACCACCGGGCCCCGCCTGCTGCGCTACGACTCCACCAGCAACACCGCGGAGGACGAAGGTGCCTTCTCCTTCGCGCTGGGCTGCAACGGCGTGGTGGACGTGCTGCTGGAGCGCTGGGAGGCGGGCGCGGGCGAGGCCCTCTCCTTCGCCGCCGAGGCGCGGGAAGCGGGGCGCCGGGCGGTGGTGGCGACGGTGTACCGGGGCCCCGCGAACGCCGTGGGTTCCCGGTTGAAGCTCCGCGATGACGGCACCGAAGCGGGCCAACTGTCCGGCGCACTGGGCGACGCCGTGCGCGAAGCCGCACGCGAGGCGCTGGAAGCGGGCCGGACGTGGAGCGGCCCCTGCGGCGGCGCGGACGTGCTGGTGGAAGTCGTGGAGCCGCCCCATCCCCTGGTGCTCTTTGGCAGCGGATTCGACGTGGCCCCGGTGGTGAACCAGGCCGCGGCCCTGGGCTGGCATGTCACGGTGGTGGCGGACCGGCCCGCGCAGGCCCTGCGGCGCCGCTTTCCCCAGGCCCATGCGGTGGTGTCGGCGAAGGCCCCGGACGCGCCCAGTGCGGTGCCCCTATCGCCCCGTGCGCTGGCCGTGCTGATGACACACAGCCTGCCGCAGGACCGCGAGCTGCTGGCGCGGCTCCTCCCACGGCCCCTGCGCTATCTGGGCGTGTTGGGACCTCGCTCGCGCACAGACCGATTGCTCGCGGAGCTGCCCTCCCCGCCCACCGACGCACACCTGGAGAAGCTGCACGCGCCCGTGGGCCTGGACCTGGGCGCGGAAGGCGCGGAGGAAATCGCCCTGTCCATCATCGCCGAGCTTCAAGCGGTGGTCGCCGGACGCGAGGGCGGCAAGCTTCGCGAGCGGCGCGCGCCCATCCACACCGCCGCGCCCCTGCCGGCGCAGAGGCTCGCATGACGGTGGGCGTGGTGCTGCTGGCCGCGGGCGGCTCCTCGCGACTGGGCCACCCCAAGCAACTGGTGCGATACCAGGGCTCGACGCTGGTGCGGCGCGCCGCCGAGGCCGCGGCCTCCTTGCGGTGCGGCCCCGTGGTGGTGGTGCTGGGCGCGTCGAGGGATGCGGTCGCGGCGGAGCTCACAGGCCTCCCCGTGCGCACCGTGGACCATGCGGACTGGGCCGCAGGCCCTGGAGGCTCACTGCGCGCGGGGCTCGGTGCGCTGCGGGAGACGGAGCCCCCCGCGCTGAACGCCGTGCTCGTGTTGCTGTGCGACCAGCTTCGCGTGGATGCCGCACACTTGCGGACGCTGCTGGATACCTTTGAACGGACTCGCGCGTCCGTGGTGGCCTCCGCCTACGAGGACACTCGAGGCGTACCCGCCCTCTTCGCGCGTGACGTCTTCCCGGAGCTGGATGCGCTCAGCCCGGGCCAGGGCGCGCGTGGTGTGATTGCGCGCGTGGCCTCGCGCGTGGTGGACGTCCCGCTGCCCGGGGGTGGCGACGACGTGGACACGCCCGAGGATGTCTCGCGGCTGACGTGAACTGCGGCCGCATCCGTCGCGCCGCGAATACGCGCATCGGCCCCGAGGCTGGCCCTCTGGTACGTCAGTGCGTATTGCCACCACCGCGCACCGCTCCCCACCTTCTGCGCGCAGGACTTTCAGCAAAGGGGGGCTCATGTCCAAACTCAGGTTCCCGGCGGCGCTGGCCGCCTCGGCGGTGATGTGTTTCTCGGTCGGTTGCTCCAGAAATGCCAAGACATCCCATGGCGGGATGCCACCCACTGCGCAGCAGGTGCCACGGCAAAACGAAGGCCTGCCGCCCAACGCGCAGGCGGAGATGAAGCGGGACTGCCCCATGGACGTGTCCGGCGCGCAGGCGCGCGCGGAGGACATCCCGGAGGGCGTGGCCCTCATCATCGTCACGCCGGAAACCAACAAGGTAGCGGACCTCCAGCAGCGCAGCCGGAGGATGATGCAGTTCCAGCAGGAGCACGGCACGGGCGGCAGCGGCATGGCCCAACCACCGGGCGTGGACTACGACGAGATGGGCGGCCGCGAGGAGCCGGGCTCCGCGGGCGCGCCGTCGGTGCCGTCCATCGCCAGCGTGCATGACTCACCGGAGGGTGTCGTCATCGTCTACACCGCCGTCGACCCGGCCCGGCAGGACAAGCTGAGCTCCGAAATCCACCGGAACGCGAAGTACCTGGCCACGGGCAAATGCCCGGGGATGGCGGCGGACTGAGCGCGACCCGAGGCCAGCGCCCGGGGTCCTGCCCCCCGTCGTCCAGGTAGGCCGTGCGCTGGCTTCCCCCCCCCGAAGTCGCCCGCTGTCACGCCAGTGGCGGCAGGTGCGTCAGGAGCCGCTGCAGGTCCGGCTGAAGCTCGTCCGGTGACGCGCCCGCGAGCACGTCCACCGGATGCGTGCCCCAGGTGACGGCATAGGTCCGCAGCCCCGCGGCCTGCCCCGCGCGCAAGTCCAACGCGGTGTCCCCCACCATCCACAACCCGCCCGTGCCCAGGGCTGCCAGCGCGTGGTGGATGACGTCGGGCGCGGGCTTGTGCGGAAAGCCATCCGTGCCCTGGACGTGGTGGAGCAGCGGGCCCAGGCCCATGGCGTCCACGAACTTGCGCGCCATGTCGGGACGCTTGGTGGTGGCCACCGCCAGCAGGTAGCCCCGCTCGCGCAGCGCGCGCAGCACCTCCACCACGCCCGGATAGGGCCGCGAGCGCCGGTGGAAGTTGAGCGGGTAGTGCTCACGGTAGGCCACGCACAACGCGGGGACGTGGTCCGGCGCGAACTGGCTGTACATCCAGTCCAGCGGATGGCCGATGAGCGCACGCACCTGCTCGTAGGTCGGCGCCGGAAGCCCCAGGTGCCCGAAGGCGTGGAGGAAGCTGTCGATGATGTCCGGCAGCGAGTCCACCAGCGTGCCGTCGAGGTCGAAGAGGATGCCGCGAGAAGAGGAAGCGCTCACGCACCTTCCATACCCCCTCTCGCGCCCCCTGTCCTCCCTCCGGACTCAGGGCGAGGCGTGCTCCAGCGGAGCAGCGGGCGCCTGCTCCAGGACGCACATCCACAGCCGCTCCTCCTGCACACAGCGCGTACCGCGAATGGCGCGGAACTCATGGAGCCGCTGCGGAATGGAGAGGTAGATGGTCTCCGGGTCGAGCTTGCCCGCCCGGATATCGTCGTCGAGCCCCAGGCAGTAGGGCTGCGCGCGCGCGTCATCCAGTCGCGCGACGTAGCCGCTGTTGAAGGTGAGCCCCAGCAAGTAGGCGCGATAAGCCCAGCGGTGGAAGTCCATGGGCCCGGCGCGGCAGCCCCGCCCGGAGCCGTCATGCATCTGCGGCGGGTAGAGCACCAGGTGCTTGCGTCCAGCAGCGGCCTCGCGCAGCGCATCGGACGGCTGTGTGTTCCAGGCCGGCCCTTCCTTCGCTTGATGGCCCCGCCCCAGATTCACATCGAAGGCTTGCAGCACCAGCGCCAGGGCCAGCAGCGACGGTGCCACCGCGGGCCGAGGCAGGCGGATGAGCGCGAGCGCGGAGCCCAGCGCCAGCAGGTAGTACAGCGGCCACACGAAGCGGCCGGAGGAGCGGAAGGGCTCCACCCACCGCATCACCGGCGCGTAGAGGCCCGTCAGGTCCGCGACGAGCTCGCCTTGCAGGGTGATGCGCGAGGACAGCGCGAAGAAGCCCAGGCCCAGCGCCACCAGCCCCACCGGCACCAGCCTGCGCCACTGCCGCGCGACGAGCGGCGCGTCCCGCACGAGCAGGATGAGCGCGGCCCAGAGCGCGAAGAGCACGCCCAGCCCCAGGTAGCCGAAGCCTTCGTACTGGGCGCCCTGCCTCGGCAGCGGCCCCAGGAAGCGCGACCAGGAGTCCCGGTAGCCCATCGGATTGACGAACGCCAGGAGGTCCGCGGAGAACCCACCGAAGGCGTCGGCGCCCAGGGTGCGGACGGTGCCGAGGTAGCCCAGCACGTAGAAGAGCACCAGCACCACGCCCACGTTCACCACGGCGCCCAGCAGGGGCCACCGCCAGGGCAGCCGCTGCTCCAGCGCGGTCCGCATGCACAGCGCCAGCGCGAGCGGCAGCACCATGGCGGTAATCACGGGGTGCACGCCCGCGGCGAACACGCACAGCGCCAGCGCGATGCCCAGCGCCTGCTTCGCCTCGCGCGCGTCCCGCTGCGGAATCAGGTTGAGCCCTACCAGCAGCACGATGGTCCAGTGCGCGCACAGCGCTTCGTGCGCCATGCTCATGCGCGCCAGCAGCGTGGGCGACAGCACGAGCAGCGCGCCCACCAGCCACTGCTGCGGCACCGTCGCGCCCATCCGCCGCGCCACCCACGCGGAGGAGGCGCCCTGCAGCATCAGGCACATGCACATCCACGGACCGATGTATTGGAAGTCGGCGGGCAGCAGGCTGGAGAACGGCCGCAGCAGCAGCGCCACCCAGGGGATGGCGTCCATGTAGCCGAGCGTCGTCCCGAGCGGATGCAGGTAGCCGTCGATGGCGCCCAGCGGGAAGCGGAGCGGCTCGTTGCGGAAGAACAACCAGCCCAGCAGGTGCTGGCTGAAGTCGTCACGGATGAGCCAGGCCAGGCGGGTGGGATTCAGCGCCGCCGGACCGTAGATGGCCAGGAACGCCAACAGCCCCACTCCGGCGGCCCCCAGCGGGCCCGCGTTCGCCACGATGAACGATGCAACCGTGTCCTGGATGCGCCGCAGCCGCTCGGGCAGGGCGGGCCTCATGGACGGCACTCACGCGAGGCGACGGAGACGAAGGTGACGCGCGCTTCGGGCATGGAAGCGCCGCTTGAAGCACAGCCGTTTCAGGGGCGTCAAGCAGCCCCGGCGCAGACAGGGGCGCCCCGGCCCTCCACCTCCAGTGCCTCCACGTCCTCCGGCTCCGAGGTGAGCCGCCACAAGGCTTCCTCCAGAAAGCCCAGCGCGCCGCGCAGGTCCGACGAGGCGGCCTCTGGCGGGGCGCTCCGGGCTCGCGCGATGCGCCGACGCACCGACTCGAAAGCCCGCTGCGCCCGCGCGACGTCGTCCCGGGCCGCCCGTGCCTCCGCCAGGTCCACCGCCGCGCGAAGCAGCGCGGCCAGCTCGCGCAGCACCGGGTCGTCCCGCAGCTCCGGCGCGCCCTCCAGCACGACGAAGCTCGCCTCCGCCGCCGCTGCGTCTCCCACGCACGCCTCCACCACGGCCCGGTACACCGCGAAGCGCAGCACCTGCCCGCGCGACACGCGCCCCAGGTCGGACACCGCCTCCGACAGCCGGGCCCAGGCTTCGCTCCACGCTCCCAGGGCCAGCTCCGCGCGCCCCAACTCGCCCAGCGCGGTGCCCTCCAGCAGCCGCTGCCCAAGCTGCCGGCCAATGCGCGCAGCGGCAAGCAGGTGCTCGCGCGCCTCCTGCGGGCGCCCTTCCTCCAGCAGGTAGCAGCCCAGGTTGAGGCGAGCCAGCGCATGCCCCGCCCGGTCTCCCACACTGGCCGAGCGCGCCATCGCGTCCTCCAGCAGGCTCATCGCCTCGCGCGTGCGCCCCATCTCCCCGATGGCCACCGCGCAGTTGGACAGGAAGCCCACCTCGAACGTCACGTCGCCCACGCCGTGGAAGAGCGCCTGCGCCGCGCGCAGATGGGGAATGGCCGCCTCCGCGCCGCAGCGGGCCTGCTCCACCAGGCCCAGGTTGCCCACGGTGTAGGCGTCCAACCAGCGGTCGCCCTCCGACGACAACAGCCGCGCCTCGCGCACCAGCGCCCAGGCCAGGGACAGCTCACCTTCGTGACGGGCCACAATCGACAGGTCCACCAGCACGCGCTTCTCGCCCGCCACCGCGCCCAGCGTCCTCAGTGATGCGCGTGCGCACTCCAAATCCCTGCGGGCCGACACCAGGTCGCCCGCCTCCAGGAACACGCGGCCACGCACCGCCACGGCCTCGGCCACCAGCCTGGGCGCGCCCATCACCCGGTCCGTCAGCGCCAGCGCCGCGTCCAGCCGTTCGAGCAACAGTCGCACCGGGCCCCGCGTCACCACCTCCGGCTCCAGCGCCACCAACGCCTCCAGCGCCCGCTCCACCGAGCGTGACGTCGCGGGCGTCACGGCCAGGGCGTTGTCACACGCCGCCAGGAGGTTCTCCCGCTCCAGTGCCAGCCGCTGCAAGGCCTCCGCACCGCCCTGGCTGCGCACCTGCGCGCGCAGGCCGTAGGCCAGCGACAGGTACCAATCCGCGTGCCGCTCCGCCAACGCGGCCGCATTGCCCACGCCCTCTTCGGCCAGCCGCGCCGCGGCATACTGACGGATGCTCTCGTACTGACCCAGCCGGGAGTCACCGCCGGGCAACTCCGCCTCCAGCACGCGCAAGAGCGACTTGACGCGCAGCGACTGGAGCACGTCCAGCACGGCGGGCCCGTCCGGCGGCAGCCCCAGCACCGCTTCCGCCGCCTCCAGCGTGAAGCCGCCACGGAACACCGAGCAGCGCGCCAGCGCGGTCCGCTCCTCCGGTTCCAGCAGGTTCCAGGACCAGTCGATGGCTCCTCGCAGCGTCGCCTGCCGCGCGCGGCCATCAGGCCGTCCCTTGCGCAGGAGCTCGAAGCGACGCGTGAGCCGCTCCCGAAGCTGGCTCACGCTCAACAGCGCCATGCGCGCGGCGGCCAGCTCGATGGCCAGGGCGATTCCATCCAACTGCCGCACGATGTCCGCGACCATCGGCGCCTCGCCGGCCGTCAGCTCGAAGTAGCCTCGGGCTTCACGCGCCCGCTGCGCGAACAGGCGCACCGCGTCCGACCGGACCAGTTCCTCCAGCCGGGACTCGCCTTCCTCCGGCACCGAGAGCGGCGCCAGGTCCAGCAGTCGCTCACCGGGAAGGCCCAGTGCCTCGCGCGACGTCGCCAGGAAGCGCGCGCGAGGCGCCAGTTGGAGCCAGCGCCCCAGCGTGGCGGGCAGGTGCTGCACGGCCTGCTCCAGGTTGTCGAGGATGAGCAGCACGTCGCCACAGTCGTTCAGCGCGCGTCCCAGCCGCTCCGCCGGCTCGGTCGGGTCGCCATCCGCGCGCAGGGGGATTCCCAGCGCATGGCCCACCGACAGGCAGAGCGCCTCCGCTGTCTGGGCCTCGGCCAGCTCACACAGCCACACCCCGCCCTCCCATTCCCCCGACTCTAGTTCCAGCGCACCAAAGGACGTGGCCAGCCGGGTCTTGCCCATGCCACCCGGCCCCAGCAGCGTGACGAGCCGCGCGCCATCCGCGAGCCAGCGGCGGAGCTGCCCGAGTTCGGTGCCTCGCCCCACCAGTCCCTCTTGGAGCACGGGCACGTTCCCCTGGCGATCTCTCGGCGCACGAGGAACTCCGAAGCGCCGCTCCGACAGGTGCGCGGGCAGCACCTCCACCAGGGCCACGGCATCATCGATGCCCTTCAATCGGAACGCGCCCAGGGGACGCACCGCGGGCCGGCCCAGCGGCTCCAACACCTGCGCGACCTGCGCCCAGGCGCCGCCACTTACCAGGACCTGACCTCCATGGCCCGCGGCCGCCACGCGCGCCGCCACGTTCACCATGCGGCCCAGGTAGTCCGTCCGTCCGGAGCGCGCGTCCACGCGGCACTCCGGCTCGCCCACGTGCACGCCCATGCGCACCCGCAGGCCCCGGAACAACAGGCCTCCGGGTCCCACCTCTTCGGCGGCCTCGGGCTGGGAGAGGATGTCCACCGGCCAGGGCGCGCGCAGCAGCACGTCCTGCGCCTCCAGGCACCACGTCAGCGCATCCAGCACCGAGGGGAACGCAATCATGAAGGAGTCCCCCTGCGTCTTCACCTCGTAGCCGGTGCTGCCGACCAGCAGGGAACGCAGGACGCGGTCATGCACCTCCAACGCGTCACGCATGCCCGCGCCACAACGCTCCCACAGCCGCGTGGAGCCCTGGACGTCGGTGAAGACCAGCGCCACGGAGCCCTCGGGAGGCGTCGCGGAGGCCGGCTGGGACTCCTGGCCGGGCAGTGCCCTCAGCATGCCCGCCGCGGCGCCTGCCAGCCTTCTGGAGGACACATCACCCATCGCACGCTCCTGCGATGCCAGTTCCCGCGGAAGAGATGACACCACGCGGATCGAACACCGCCCATGCGTGACGGGCACATGCTCCGGGCCTCAACACAGACAGCATCCGGCACGAGACGCTCGCGCGCGGACGCGTCCACAACGCCACGGCACCCTCGCCCCGGGAGGCACCGCCGGTGTGAACTCCGAGCCCACCTTCAGCACGCCTCGACTGTCCGCGACTGCAAACATTGCCCGCGGGTACGGGTTGCCCGCACGCATCCCTGGTGCAATTTTTCGCGCCGGCCACCCTTCACCCTGCCCGCACTCCTCGGGGTGGCCCCACCCGGACACTTGCACCGCGAGCCGTCCGGCGACCTGGACCCACTGGGGAGTCGATGAAAAAGACACTGCTTCCGAAGACGTTTCCGATGCTCGCCCTGACGATGCTTGGCATTGCTGGCTGCGAGCCTCCGCCGCCAGACGCCGCGTCCCCGACCGGCGCGCGGACGCAGGCGCAGGAGTCGTTCAACGGGCTGTCCTTCAATGGCCTGTCATTCAACGGCCTGTCCTTCAATGGCCTGTCATTCAACGGCCTGTCCTTCAATGGCCTGTCGTCGGAAGCCTTCAACACCTGGTTCCAGGCCAATCCCTCACTGGCCGACATGGCGATGCGCTACGTGGTCCGCTGCGCCGTGCCCGCGGGGCAGACGCGAACCTACACAGAGCCCGCGATGGAGCAGTCGTACACGTGGGAAGGCGGCCTGGGGTTGGCGCCAGACTGGGCTAGCGGAAGCCCGGCCACGCTGGCCGAACAGCAGGTCGTCTCCGCGTGCCTGGCGGCCCACGCCAACCGGCTGGGAGAGGAGTTGCTCATCTCCATCCTCGGCCTGGACGGCGCTGGCGCCGTCATTCCCTACACGGCGCAGGAGCTCGCCACGCATTCCCGGCAGGAGTCGTGTTTCTTCGGCAACCTCTTCAACGCCGAAGGCATCCACGTGGGCGCGGAGCGCGCTCCGCTGGGCCCTCAGGAGAGCACCTCGCGCGCCTGCGCGGGCCTGCTCCACGATGGCACGGAGACGCTCGTGCCCTGCGCCCCCATGGTGTACGTGGGCGCCTGCACGTCCCACTGCGCGCTGGACTCGAGCGGCCTCTACTACGAGACGTGCACGCTCGGCGGTGTCACCTACCGCCCCATCACCACGCGGCTGTCTCCCACGAATGTGAATGTGTGTGGAGACAGCGTATGTCAGGCCACGGAGCAGTGTGGCACCTCCAACCGGTACGACAGTTGCGCACAGGATTGCGGCCCCTGCCCGTGAGGTGAGCCGCGCGAGCGTCTGCTGTTGGACGCTTGACGCGTGCGCGTGGAGGAATGGATTGGAAGGCGCATGGGCGTGACTACTTCCCTCTCTCATGCACCTCACCCCATCCCGCCCCATCCCCCTGGGCCTGCCCCGCGCGCTGCTCGTCACGAGCGTGCTGCTGGCCTCGACGTCCCACGCCCAAACCACGCCGCTGGAGGACAACAACCGCATCACCGCGGGCTACATCGAACTGGCCTATGAAGTCGGCGGGCTGCTGGACCCCACCCTCTCCCCGGGTGGCACCAGCGCCGTGCGGCCCAACTGGTTCGTCTTCGCGCCGCATGCCTCTCGCACCGGCGGCGAAGGCCTTCTCGGCGCGTCACTGGCCCGGAGCGTCATCCGCGCCGCCCGCGGCCAGCCATCCCTGTCGCTTCAGCAGGCGCTGGGGCGCGTGGGCCTCACGGGCACCCTGCATCTGTCCGTCCAGCAACTGGGCCTGCAACTGGTGCTGTCGGGCCTGCCCTTCGACGTGGCGGCGTCGCTCGCCTCGCTCACCACGGCGCTCAATGGCGCAGCCCTGCTGGACGCGCGCACGTTGCTCACCACCACGGCGCGCTTCGCCGCGCTCTACGCGAGCGCGCCAGGTGTGCTCCCGCTCGACAAGGCGGAGCGCATCGTGGACACGCTGGAGCGCACGCTGAACGAGAGCAACCTCGCCATCTTCACGGACATTGGCGGCTCGGGGCGCCTCTACATGGACTGGCGCGCGGGGGCCGGCGTGGTGACGCCCGAACGCGTGCTCACGGAGTTCACGCTGGTGGGCGCGGTGCCCACCCAGTCCCGTCAGGCCTATGACTACGCGCTCGCGCACGCCTTCGACACGCCGCGCCCGTTCGAGTTCGACACCCTCTTCCCCGGCATGCACTGGAAGAGCCTGCTGGTGGCGGCCTTCGCGCTGTACGAAGAGGCCCGCATGGCGCCCACGCCGGCCGCGCGTGACGCGCTGATCGCCATGGGAAACAACTACATCGCCTGGCGTGAGCAGCACGACATGGCCCAGCCTGTCTTCTCCCCCGCCGTTCAGCGCCCAGACGAGGTCTCGCGCGTCGAACTGCTGCGCGCCATCACCCCGCTGCTGTCCACGGACTTCGGGACGATGACGTGGACGTACGCGGACTTCGCCTACAGCCGGCCGGACCGCGACGGCAACCCGCTCACCTCGCCGCCCACTGAGTACAACTGGGCCCTCTTCTGGGACCGCTGGACGGGCATTCTCTTCGCATTCGACGCGGCCTATCTTCAGCCCACGGCGCTCTGGGTCATGCCTGAACCCCTGGTGGACCCCACGGCGGCAGCGAACGGAGGCTGAGCGCGCATGGGCGAGTCGGGGCGGCCTGGGGGGGGCCGGAAACGGGGGCGAAGGGACCGGCGCCGTGAGCCTCCTGACGCACCAGGAGCCCCCGCGAGCGCCACGCCGGGCGGCTTGACGCCTCCGGATGGCCGGGAGACCTTCCCGGCCCCCATGAGACTCGCTCCGTCTTCCGAGCCCGGTCGTCCCTCGGAGCCGCCCCCCGCAGTCACCACCACCGAGCTGCCTGCGCACGCCGCCGACGAAGTCGGCCTGTCCGCCGAGGCCCGGTTGTGCGTGCTGCAGGAGATGATGGGCGAGGCCTTCTTCACGCTCGACGCCCACGGCCGCGTCCGCGAGCTGAACACGCACGCCGCCGCCCTGCTGGGTGTGTCGGCCGAGCAGGTGCGCGGCCAGGAGCCCTGGCTTGCGCAGCCCGAGCTTTCGGGCACGGTGCTGCACGAACGGCTGATGACGGCGCTGACCACGCGTGAGGGCGGTCGCTTCCTGGCGGAGCTGCCGTCGCGGACCTGGCTGGAGGTGACGGTCCGCGTGGTGGGTGACGAGACGTGGGTGCTGGCCACGGACATCACCCAGCGCCAGCACGCGGAGAACGAAGTGGCGCGCACCGAGGAGCGCTTCCGCCAGTTGGGCGAGCGCTTCCAGGTGGCACTCGACTCCGCGCAGATGGCCGTCTGGGAGACGAACCTCGTCACCGGCCAGGTGTTCCGCTCCGAGGCGCATGACCGGCTCTACGGCTACGCGCAGCCACAGGCGGAGTGGACGCACGAGAAGTTCCTCGCCTCCATCCACCCGGAGGACCGCGCGGAGGTGGAGGCCCAGGTCGCCGCGCTCTTCACCCGGCACGTGGACGCCTACACGTCCACCTTCCGCACCCGCTGGCCGGACGGGAGCTGGCACTGGCTCACCAGCCGGGCGACGGTGATTCGCGATGCCACGGGCAACGTCGTGGTGGTGCGCGGGGCCATCCTGGACATCACCGCGCTGAAGGAGACGGAGGCCGCGCTGCAACAGGCGGTGCGCACGCGGGACGACTTCCTCTCCATGGCCAGCCACGAACTGCGCACGCCGCTGACGTCCCTGCGCCTCCAGTTGCAGTTGCTGCGGCGCCTGGGCGCCTCCACACCTGGCGCGACGCTCGGCTCGGACAAGGTCGCCGGGAAGCTGGACAACACGGAGCGCCAGTTGCGCAGGCTGGGCGCGCTGGTGGACAACCTGCTGGACGTCAGCCGCATCCAGACGGGGAAGCTGGACTTCCAGTTCGCCGACGGAGACCTGGCAAGCGTGGTGTCGGACGTCGTCTCCCGCTTCGCCGAGGAGGCCCGCCTGGCGGGCGTGCGCCTGGACTCGCACGTGGACGCGCCGGCCCCGTGCCGCTTCGACCGGCTGCGCATGGAGCAGGTGGTGAGCAACCTGCTCACCAACGCCTTCCGCTACGGCACGGGCAAGCCGGTGAAGGTGTCGCTGACGTACGCCCCCGACAGGACCCGGCTGGTAGTGCAGGACAGCGGGCCGGGCATTCCCGCCTCCGACCGGGATCGCGTCTTCGAGCGCTTCACCCAGGGCGACAACGCCCAGCGGCGCGGCGGCCTGGGGCTGGGGCTCCACATCGTCCGGCAAATCATCGACGCGCACGGCGGCCGCGTCCACGTGGAGGAAACGCCCGGAGGCGGCGCCGCCTTCGTGGTGGATTTGCCACGGTAGGGCAGGTGCCACCCCGTTCCGCGGGGCGGGTACGGCATCCACTTATGGACACATGCGGGGCGCAGCCCACGGGCTGACACCCGGCCCTTCCTCCGATTTCTTACACCCTGACGCTTTTCGGGAAGGACTTGGCGTCATCAGTGAATCGGGGTTCGCCGAACACGTGCAATATGCCGTCCCGGTTCGGCGTCCAAGCGGGCGTGGGTTCGTTGCTCGTCATGGCCGCGCCGATGGTTCCGTCAGGAGGCGCTCCGATGTGGATTGAGAGCATCATCATGCCGCGCGAGGACGACTCGGAGCCCTACGTCCCGGCGCCCCAGCGGGACCGGCGCAGCGGGCTCGCGGCGGCGTTGGAGGAGAGCCGCAAGCTGCGCGACAGGGTGCAACGCTTCGTGAGCGCCCATGACTTGTCGGACGGCGTGAGGTGGCTCAGCGAGCCCGGCCTCCTCCCCGTCATCACCATCCACTGCACGGACTTCGCGCTGGCGAAGTTGCGCGAAGCCGCGGACTTCGTGGTGGGCTGCGCGGCGCCCATCGACGTCTACCCCGCGCTGGTCGGCACGCAGGGCCAGGTGGCTCCCGAGGCCCTGCTCACCTCGGCGGTGTCACACCTGCAACGCCGCGTGTAGGGCCGCATCACAGCGTGGGGATGCGCCGGTAGCTGTGTCCTCGTTCCTTTCCAGTGCTCCTGCCACGTCCGCGAGGACAGCTCAGCCGAAGCGCGCCTGGAACGCGCGCAGATTGGGTCCATCCCCACCGCGCTCGTAGACGGCGAAGACGACCCGGTCAAAGGCGCCCGGGAGCGAGCCCAGCCCGAGCGCGAAGGCCTCCGCGACTTCCACGGGGTTGTTGCGGAACACGCCGCATCCCCAGGCGCCGAGCACCAAGGTGCGGTGCCCATGGTGCGCGGCGACACGGAGCACCTTCAGGGCCCGCTCATCCAGCACCTTGCGGATACGTCCCCCCATGCCCCGGTCGCGTGACTGCGCCACACCCGCGTTGGGCGCGGGCGCAGTGAGGATGGACACATGGAAGGGCTGCTCCAGCAACGTCAGGCCCTCATCCCGAAAGAACGGCACGTCCGGCGAATAAATGAGATGGTCCGTGTAGAGCGGCGACGGCTCCGCGCGGTTGACGTCGTAGTACTCGCGCTGCGTGAGCAGGCACGTGTACAGCGCCGAGCAGCGTGCCAGGTCCTCCTCCTGCGCCTTCGCGCCGCCCAGGAAACCACCCCCGGGATTCTTCGCCGACGCGAAGTTGAGCGCGGCCACATGGGACGCGCCCGCCTCCACCAGCCGGCGCGCGGCGGCGCCCGTCTTCTCGGCGGTGACTTCGATTCGAGGCGCCGACGGGTTCGCCGCCGTGGGGAATGACAGGCGCGAGAAGTCACCCGGCCGGTACAGCTCCGTGCCGGAGACCGCGCGCTCCACGGCCTCGCCCAGTTGGACACACTGCCCCGAGGGAGCCAGGTACTGGCCCCGCTCGATGATGTCCACCGTCTCCTGTCCAATGCCCTTCAACGACATGTGCCGCGTCCTGTCTGTCCGCGCTCACGCGAAGGTGCGCGAGCCTTAGTGTCACAAAAACACGAACAAACCCCAGGCAACCTGACAGGAACCGTGCTCCGACGTGGCTCAGTCGCAGCCGACGCGCTGCGTGCTCACCACGACGTTGTCAATCCACGTCTCGGAGCCGGACGCTCCCAGCGGGTGGACGAAGCCGTAGCCCACGGAGAAGTTGTTGAAGGCGCGCATGCCGATGTTGGTGAAGTCGTGCGCCAGCGTGCCGTCCACATAGACGCGGGTGTTGCCATGCGTGCTCGACGGGCTGTCGCGGCGGACCTCCCACTCCAGGCACACCCAGCGCCCCGCCTCCATGCCCAGCCGGACGGGCTCGGGCTGGCGGTTCCATCCCTGCCCTTCGCGGAAGGACCAGTCATCCAGCGCGAAGCCGCTGTCCTGCATGACCTGGAGTTCGAAGCCACCAAAGTCCGCGCCGAAGTTGGACAGCACGAAGAAGGTGCCCATCTGCCCGAACACTCCCGGCAGCGAGCGCATGTAGACGTGCGCGCGCACGAAGAGCCGGGTCTCGAAAGCCGGGATGCTCTTCTGCCACTGCGCGATGGCCTTGCCAGGACGCTGCCGCTCGTCGTGTCCATCCTCGGTGAGGACGTGCAGCGCGCCCGGGCCGTTGCGCGTCCGCGTGCTGTCCACCTGGAGAGAGGAGTTCTCCGCGCTGGCGCTCCAGCCGTTGGTGTCGTTGCCGCTGTCGAACAACTCGCAGAGCAGCGCGTTGGAAGGACAGGTCCCGGGCTCGGTGCTGGGCCCCGGGTTGTCGTCGCCCGCGTCCGTGCCGGAATCCGCTCCCGCGTGGGTGCCCGCATCGGTGCCGGCGTCATTGCCAGGAGGTGGGTCGTCACCATCGTCCGAGCACGCCGGCAGCACGCCCAGGGACAGGACCGCGAGGGGGAGCAGGAAAGACTGCTTGAGACGCATAGGTTCAGGTATCCGGACAGGCCCGCGGGGCCGGGCATGCGCTGAGGGGACGCGGTCGGCGGGCTCCCCGGACCGGTGCCGACCGTCATGAATCCCTATCACTCGCAGTGCCTGCGGGTCACCTGGGCTGGGCCGACCCAGGGGGCAGCCCGACCTGCATCCGAATTCATGGCGAACGGCGCCGGAGTCGTGCAGGAATCCGCGCCATGAAACTCTTCTACTCCCCTGGCGCCTGTTCGCTGTCGCCCCACATCATCCTGCGTGAGGGCGGCTTCTCCTTCACCACCGAGAAGGTGGACATCCGCGCCAAGAAGACGGCGGCGGGCGAGGACTTCCACGCCATCAACCCCAAGGGCTATGTCCCGGCGCTCCAGTTGGATGACGGCAGCCTGCTGACCGAGGGCCCCGCCATCGTCCAGTTCCTCGCCGACCAGGTCCCCGACAAGAAGCTGGCCCCGGCCAACGGCACGCTGGAGCGCTACCGCCTCCAGGAGATGCTCAACTTCATCTCCACCGAGATTCACAAGGGCTTCAGCCCCCTGTTCAACCCGGCGTTCCCGGATGACGTCAAGCGGCTGACGCGTGAGCGGCTCGCGCAGCGCCTGGGCGTGCTGGAGGTGGTGGTGGCGAAGCAGGCGTTCCTGCTGGGCGACCAGTTCACCGTGGCGGACGCGTACCTCTTCACGACGCTCAACTGGGCCGGGCACACCAAGGTGGACCTGG
Organism: Myxococcus sp. CA005; assembly: GCF_006518205.1. NCBI lineage: Bacteria > Pseudomonadati > Myxococcota > Myxococcia > Myxococcales > Myxococcaceae > Myxococcus > Myxococcus sp. CA005. Next base: position 26,063 of record NZ_SRLV01000101.1, read on the forward strand.
AGCCCTTCCCCGCGCTGCGCGCCTATCACGCCCGCGTGGCGGACCGGCCCTCCGTGCAGGAGGCCCTGAAGGCGGAAGGCCTCGCGAAGTGACGGCGGCCTTCGTCAAGCTGCTCGTCACGGACAGCGCGCGCTCGGTGGCCTTCTATGAGGCGCTGGGCTTCACGCGCGTGAGCGCCGAGCCCCCCTTCGTCCACCTCCGGTGGGCGGAGGCCCTGGATGTGTACCTGGTCACCCCGCCGCCGCAGCTGAAGCTGGAAGGCCGTCGCGGCACGGGGGTGCTCGTCGGCCTCCGCGCCGAGGCGCCCCACAGCCTGGACGAGGTGCTCCTGCGGGCCCAGGCCCAGGGCGCCGCCGTGGACGGCCCCACGGTTCAGCCCTGGTACACCCGGGAACTCATCGTCACCGACCCGGACGGCTACCGGCTGAACTTCATCGAGCCGGCGTAGCCGCGCTTCACCGCGGGCCAGGGCGCGCGGCCTTCACTTGAGGCCGCCGCCCTGCGCCCCCGCTTATCGAACCGCTTGCCCTCCAGAGGCGACGTCCGGCAGGCACCTCTCCGAGCAGCTTCTGCGCACATAGGAGCCCGACAGTTCCGGGGCATGGAAGCGACGGCCCTCGCCGGTTACGGTGCGGGCCTCCGCTCCCGCATCATGGAATCCCGCGTCGCCGCCCTCTTCGCCCACGTGCGCGAGCACGCCGAGAATCGCCCAGGCGTCTACCGGATGCTGGGGCCTTCGGACGAAGTGCTCTACGTGGGCAAGTCCGTGCGGGTGCGCACGCGGCTCTTGTCGTACTTCCGCGCGGAAGCGCACGAGAAGGCGGCGGAAATCATCGCCCACGCGCACCGAATCGTCTGGGAGTACACGCCCAGCGAGTTCGCCGCGCTGCTGCACGAGTTCCGCCTCATCAAGTCACAGCGCCCCCTCTACAACGTGGAGCACAAGCGGGACCGGGGCCACTGCTTCATCCATCTGACGCGCGAGCCCGTCCCCAGGCTGCGCGTGGTGAGTCGCGCCAGCAGCGAGCGCGGCGACTACTACGGGCCCTTCCACGGACGAAGCGCCATGTCCGACGTGGTGCGCGCGGTGAGTGACTTGCTGGAGCTGCGCGACTGCGCGGCGGACACGCCCATGCGACTGGCGGACCAGGGCCAGCTCTTCCCGCTGAAGCAGGAGCCGTTGTGCATGCGCGGGCAGCTCTCGCGCTGCCTGGCGCCCTGCGCCGGGGGCTGTACTCGCGCGGAGTACGACGCGCGCGTCGCCCAGGCCCGCGCCTTCCTCGAAGGGACGTCCGACACGCCGCTGACGCTGCTGCGTGAGCGCATGGCGCTGGCGGCCCGCAGGCTCCTGTTCGAATACGCCGCGGAGCTGCGGGACAGGGCGGAGCGGCTGGAGCTGATGCGCGGCTGGGTGGTGGAGCTGAGCCAGATGCTCAAGCGCCTCTCATTCGTCTACACGGTGCCCGGCCATGGCGGCGATGACCGCGTCTACGTGGTGCGCCGGGGCAGCGTGCGCGCGGAGCTGCCCGCGCCCGTCACGCTCGAGCAACAGCAGGCGCTGGAGGCGAAGGCCCGTGAAATCCTTGAGCAGCCCGAGCCGGAGACGCTGGGCTTCCGTGCACACGAAGCGCAGGAGGTGATGCTCATCGCCCGCTGGTTCCGCCTGCACCCCGTGGAGCTGAACGAAGGGCCCTACCAACCGGTAGGGCCCTTTTGTTTTACACGGGCCTCGCGATGACATCGCGGGGCCTTCGTGCTTAAGCCGCTGAATCCCAAGGGATTCTGGCTCGCGGTGATGAAGAGGGCGCTCTCGGCTCTCTACCCCGCAGAGCGAGATGCCCCCTTTTCTCCGCCGCCGGCTGGGCTCTCTGATGCACTCTTTCGCCCGTTTTGGGGAGAGAGAGGCCGAGAGTGGTTAACAGTTTTGTTAACCACTGCGGGCAGCCGATTCTGGCAATCCAGGGCTTTCGATGTCGTACCTTCCAGGAGTGCTTCGTTTCCCGGTCTCCTAAAGGTGACGGAACCTCTTGCCACCTCTCGCCATCAAGGTGTTGTTAACCGAGATCGCAAAGACGCGACCACGCTTTACTGGGTACTCACGACTTCGTCGCCGTGGTGCAGACACTCCGAGCCGGGGGGCCTTAGGCTGGAAAACTCCCGTCCGCTGCCGCGAGGCCCAGGTGCACCGGATCTGTCTTACCCCTCGGCGCTACCAGTTGCTCTGTCGTGCCCTCCAGAGAGAGTCGCCCAGAAATTCGAGGTTGCGGCTCACCACGGTCGCTGGGCAGGCATCCACCGGCCCGGGCTCCACGACCCTAGCGCTGAAATGGCGAGTCGCGCATTCACGCGGGGCGCGCATCTTCAGCGGCTTGGATGGGTGCACGGTGTTGTAGTCGTCGAACCAAGTGGGCAGTTGCTGAAGGACCACCTCTGTGCTGTCCAAATGCGACAGCTACACATAGTCGCACTTGAAGCTCTTCGCGAAGGACGCGTCCATGCCGTTGCTCTTGAGCGAGCAGGCCAGCCCATTGTCGGTGAGCCACGTAATCGGGTGTGGTGCCCTCCGGCAGCCAGCGCCGAATCGGGTCTCCTGCGTCGTGGCTATCAAGCCCAGCGCCAGACGGGCGCGATGACCTATCGCCCCTCTGTCTCGACGTTCACTCACTGGCAATGACTTCGAGTGGAACGCCTGCAGTTTCCAAAAGATACACTTCGGTAGCTGCCAAGAGTTCCAGTTGCCGGATCTCGGCTGCAGACCTGGACAAACCAGGTTGGACAATAACGATTCGCACCTCCAGCGCGCACCGGGACAGCGCCTGATCAAGTTCGCGAAGCGTGCGCAGACTTCCACGCTCAAAGCGTGAGACATGCGGCTTACCTGCTCGCTCAAGGCGTAGCTGTCGACTAGCCTCACGATTTCGCAGATGAATCAGCAGATCACGGATGTAGCCACGCCACTGAGCACTTCGCTGTGCCTGTCCGCAGACAGCATAAAGGTCGTCGAGACGGGCGCCCGGACGCCCTGCCGAAGAAAACTTACAGTGATATAAGTGCACGATGAGTCGGTCCTCGCTGTTGCCGAGGCAGACAACGTCTGCGGCCTCTCCAGCATCATCGTCGTCGAATACAACCTGGAACAACTGTTCTTGAAGCATGCGGTCAAGCACACGTCGCTGGATCGAATCCGCCCTCTTCTCCAGTCCCTGAGACTCCTTACTCAGATCCACTCCGGTCCAGTCCCATGTTTGAATGCGCTGCCGTTCATAGGGACGGCGCGCCTCTGGCCTGGGCAGCTCAAACAACTCGTTGTGCTCCAATTGAGAGCCGTCCTCAAACCGGATAACAGGCGGTTCCTCTTGAAACCACTCGCTGAGGGGGCGGCGCTTGCGCCCCACTTTGATGTAGACGGGATGGCGACCAGCAGGGTCGTAATGAACGTTGTTTCCAGCGAAACGCACCACGTACTCCGCCAAGCGCGTAGGAGTCACTACCTGGAAGCGAATTGGGCCTTCGCTGGCGTAGTTGACGATGCGTAGCTCAGCATCACTGAAGAGCACAGACTCACCATCGATCTCGACTTCGATCGAGTCCTCGGGCCGAATGAGGAATGCCTCAGGCCAGTCAATCTGCAGGGGGATAAGAGCCGGCCGCTCAGTTACGAGGCGCGGCAAAATTACGTTCCGGAAGACGTCCGCAGTTGAGATGCTCTCGTCCTTCAGTTTGGCTCCAACGGCGTGGCACCAATTGACCCACGATGCGAGGTCCATGGCGGTTGACATCGACCAAACCCGGCCCTTCTGGGAATACCCGATGGTGACCCGCCGCCCCTGCTCATACCCTCGAGCGAAGAGGTTCGATTTCTTCTTCTGCTGACGTAGTGCATCGGGAAGTACGTTGGAGATATCGGACCCGACGTGGAGGCTAAATCGGAGGCGGTCGTTGATTATGTCGCTGAGACCAAGGTTCGTGAGAACTAGGCGGTTGACATTGTGAAGTGACCGAAACACCGCCTCGCCCCGAATTAACTCCACGCCATCGCCTCCGACAGCCCGCGCGAGTTCTTCGTGCATGCCGACGTGATTGGAGCTGTTGATGAAGAGGAGTCCTCGGCGCTCGTCCCAATGGAGCAGGTAGAGATGCCAAGTCGTATTGCGGAGTTGCCTCACGGCCCCCCATGGCACATCCTCCTGCTCTCGAGTCACGAAGAGCAGGACCTTGTCACGCACGTTCACGGTCGGGCCTGCGTGGACCTCGGCAGCCCCCATCGCAGAGACAGCACGTTCGGGATACCACTGGTCCGTCGAGGTCCGGTAGACTACCGCACTCATCTTCGGGAACACGTTGCGCAGGGCTATGCCTTCGGGCGGAGTTTGGAACGCATCGAGAAACTCGGAGCGACGTAGCTCGCGCCTATTCGTCCGCTCACTAACACTACCCGGTCAGATGAATTGGGCGCGGGCGCCCCGTGTTGACGGAGCATGACGCCTGCCCAGTTACGCAAGCTTGACCGGGAGCTGAGCGAGTTCCTGGACTCGATGACCGAGGGAATGGG
>NZ_SRLV01000102.1:0-28935 GCF_006518205.1 Myxococcus sp. CA005
GCACCAGTGCCCGTGCCCTTGAGGATCCACCAAGGCGTGTAGATGAGCCCCAGCTTGCCGTAAGGCACCAGCGGGATGCCCCACTCGAAGGCGGCGTAGTCGAACTTGTAGAATGCGTTGAGGCTCAGGGGAATCAGACGCAGCGCAGTACGCTCCGCGGCGTCCGCACCGGAGGCCAGCTTCGCCGTTCCGTACTTCTCGCCGTAACCCGCAGAGAAGCCCACGCCCGCCGTACCCACGCCCTGGTAGAAGTATCGCTGGAGTTCCACCTCGAACGTCAGCAGCGACTCGCCGCCAAAGTAGTCCTCGTACGGCGTGCCAGTGAGGCCGGACTCTTCGTCGATGAGGGGCTTGTAGCCACCCAAGCGGAATTGAATGCCGCCCGAACGTGGCGAGCGCAGCGAGACTTCCTCCTCCACCACTACCGTGTCCTGCCCCCAGGCGGGCAGCGTGGCGAGCAGCGCCACGACTCCCAGGGCCGATGCCCGACTCATGACCGCTTCCTCCTCGACGACAGCCAGACTCCGAGGGACGCCAGCATCGCGCATCCCGTGATGCCACCACCCGCCGCGGCGCAGCCACCTGTCTCCGCGCCGCCGGCTCCGAGGTACCCTTGGTAGAAGCCGTTGCTCGCAACAGGCGTCCCTGTCGCCGCGGGCGAAGGTTCGCTTTGGTTCCCCGCCCTGTCGATGGCAATCGCCTGGACGGCATACTCGACGCCGTTCTCGAGCCCTTGATCCATGCGGAAGACCGCGTTCGACGAAACCTGCCGCTTCTTCGAAATCACTTCACCCGCGCCCACACCACCGTCCTCGCCCGGAACGGACTGAAGGACCTGCACTTCCATGGACACCGCATCGCTCGGCACCTTGACAGAGACACTCAGCGCGGCGTCCAGCCCCGTGACGCTCGGGGTCTCCGGCACCGCAGGGGGCTCCGGGTCATAGATGAAGCTGATGGAGGGCGTCCCAACCGAAACGAACGAGTCGTCGCAACCGCCCAAAGTCCCCAGCCGCTTGGTCGTGGCGCAGAGCCGGAACGTCTTGGTTGACGTCTGTGACTCGCACTTGGCGCCGTCCGCCACCAGCGCGTCGGACGCGTTGAAGGTCACCGTCCCCGTCAGCCGAGTATCATTTACCGGGATATCAGCGAGAGACAGGTCGCCCGCCCCTGGCGTCCCCGTGCAACTCGATTCGTTCGAGAGCCAGAGGTGGAGCACGTCGCAATTGCCGGCGACACGCGTCCAGTTGACCGTGCGGTCCAAGCCGCAGTTCTCCTGGGAGACGACAATCTGATCGTTCTGGAGGATTTCGGCCGAGGCTGAAAACGTCACGGTCTGCCCCAGGGCAGTCGACGCGAAGAGCAAGAGGCCAACGAGAGTGAGGCGCATGGGTACGCCCAGGCTAGCAAGCGGGAGGCCACATGAAACGCCTTCCCGTCCGCTGGGCATCACTCCGGGAGGGCCGTCCCGCCGCGCCAAACAGGCAGGACGGCCCCGGAGGCTTTGCCAAATTGTCAGGCGGGGCGCTCGGCCAGGCGGAGTCCGGCTTCCACCAGGTTGAGGGCGGCGCCCCGGCTGGCGTTGTCCACCGAGGCGAAGAGCGTCACCCACTCCGGCGCCTGGGGGAATGCGCGCACCCGGCCCACATGGACCGCCGGGTCGGACGTGACGAGCATGGGCATGGGGTACACACGCTCACCGGGCACATCCAGCACCTTCAAGGCCCCGGACGTCTTGAGGGCCGCGCGCACCTGCTCCACCGGGCCCGCCTTCTTGAGCTGCACGTTGAGGGTGAGGCCATGGCCGTAGAAGGTAGGCACCTGCACCGCCGTCCCGGCGATGACGGGCACATCCCCCTTGGACGAGAAGAGCCGGGCCGCCTCCAGCGTCCAGCCGCCCTCCTCCTCCGTCCAGGGCGAATTCACCATGAAGCCGCCCACCTGGGGCACCAGGTTGAACCCCACGCGGTGGGGAAAGGCGTGCGGCTCCGGCTCGCGGCCCGACAGCAGGTCCGCCGTCTGCTTCTCCAGCTCCGCCACACCGCGCACACCCGCGCTGGACGCCGCCATCAGCGCCGTCACCTGCGCGCGCGCCACGCCGAAGGCCTTCCGCAGCGGCTCCACCACGTGCACCGCGGCGGTCGTCACCGCCCCCGGCAGGCACACGATGCGGCCCTTGAAGGTGAAGCCCGCGCCCAGCACATCCGTGTTGAAGCCCGGCAGCACCATGGGGACGTTGCCGTCACCTCGGAAGGCACTGCTGGCGTCCACCACCCACGCGCCCGCGGCCTGCGCGGCCGGAGCCAGCGTGCGAGAGGCCTCGGCGGGCGTGGCGAGCAGCACCAGCTTCACACCCCGGAAGGCGTCCGGCGTCGCCTGCTCCACCTCGAGCGAGTCCTCGCCGTACTCCACCTCCATGCCCTTGGAGCGCTCGGAGCCGAAGACGCGCACCTGTTCAGCGGGCACGTCCTGCGCGTACAGCGCGGCGAGCACCTCGCGGCCCACCACGCCCGTCGCGCCCACCACGCCAATCGTCAAGTCGTCTCTCATGGCGCGTCCTTTACGCCACCGGAGGCCGGGAGCGCGAGCACCACGAGGCGGCTCAGTCTTCCTTCAACCGTGCGGTGGGCGCCGGCCCGGGCAGCGGCGGGAACTTCGGGTTGCGCTCCGGCTCCGAGGCCCGCACGTAGTGCGGCTCCATGGCGAAGAGCGCCTCCAGTGACTGCGCTTCCGGAAAGCGCGCCAGTTGCGCCAGCGCCACCGCCGACGGGAAGGTCGGCGCCGCCAGCAGCCGGTGTGGCGCCACGCCCTGCGACTCCAGGGCGGCGCGGTAGTCCACCAGTGCGGGCCCCAGCGCCACGGCCCGGGGCTCGGCGGCCATGCGCGCGGCCACCTCCGCGGGTGACATGGCCGTCTCCGGCTCCAGCGGCTCCACCGTCCCGCCCTGGCGCACGTAGGCCCCCAGGTACAGGTCGTCCTTGCGCGCCACCGCCAGGCAGTACAGCGGCACGCCCTCGGGGCCCTCCAGCGCCACCGCCGCCAGCGACGAGGCCCCGGCCACCTTCAGCTTCGTCGCGTAGGCCAGCGACTTCACCGTCGCCAGGCCGATGCGCAGCCCCGTGAAGGAGCCCGGCCCCAGGCCCACCACCAGCCCCTCCAGGGCGGGCAGCGTGGCGCCATGGCGTTCGAGCAGCTCCCCGACGATGCCGGGCAGCAGCTCGCTCTGCTTCCGCGGCGGACCCACCACCACGTGCTCCAGCGTGCGCAGCGCGCCATCCGGCGCTCGCTCCACCAGGGCCAGCGACAACGTCAACGTCGAGGTGTCCAGCGAGAGGAACATGGGACGGCTCACTACACCGGCGCGGCCCACATTTCCTGCGGAATCTCCGACACCCGGTCCGCACAGCGGTACAGCCGGACGCGCACCACGCCTTTGTCCAGCATGTCCAGCTTCCGGGCGGCGCCCTTGGACAGGTCCACGATGCGCCCGTCGATGAAGGGCCCCCGGTCATTCACGCGCACCTTCACCGCGCGCCCGTTCTCCATGTTCACCACGCGCAGGCACGAGCCGAAGCGCAGCTTGCGGTGCGCGGCCGTCATCGCCTCCTGGTCGAAGCGCTCCCCGCTCGCGGTGGGCCGCCCGTGCAGGCCGGGGCCATAGAACGAGGCCAGCCCTTCGCCCAGGTACGAGCGCGGCATCTGCTCGCGCCGCGCCACGCCGGGCGTACCACTGCGGGACTTCGGCGACTTCGACGGGCGGACGGGTTCCTCCACCGGGTCGGGCCTGGCCGCGCGCGAGGCGCACGCGGAGGTGAAACCGAAGCAGAGCAATCCGGCAACGGCGATTCCTCGCATGCGTCCTCTAGCGGGTGATGTCGTTGGTCACGGCCAACAGCATCAGCAGGACGAGCAGCGCGAGCCCCACCATGTTGGCCACCTCGCGGACGCGAACAGGGATGGGGCGGCGGCGAATTCCCTCCCAGGCGGCGGAAAGCAGGTGGAAGCCGTCCAGCACGGGGATGGGCAACAGGTTCATCACCCCCAGGTTGATGGAGATGAGCGCCATCAGGTGGAGGAAGCTGTCCAGGCCCTGCTCGGCGCTCTTCGACGCCAGTTGGTACATCATGATGGGGCCGCCCACGGTGTTCATCGGCACCGAGCCCACCAGCAGCCCGCCGAGGACCCGCACCATCTGCCCGACAATCTTCGGGACGATGAGCGCGGCCTGCTTCAGCGCGGCGCCCGGCCCCAGATGCACCGTCACCTCGTCCAGCACCGGCATGTCCGCCGCGGAGAGCACCCAGTTGCGCACGCCCAGGACGATGGGCGAGCTCGCCGTGCCCATCTCGTCCTCCGTCTTCAGCGGCGCCTGCGCCAGCGTCTCCGTGCGCTCGCCGTCAGCGCCCCGCCACGTCAACTGGAAGGAACGCTCCTTCAGGGCGTTCAGCTTCGAGGAGAACTTGACGAAGGACTCCGGCTTCTCGCCATCCAGGGCGATGATGCGGTCTCCGGGCCGCAGGCCGCCCTTCTCGGCCGCGCTCCCCGGCGCCACGGTGGCCAGGTACAGGTCGGACGTCTCCGCGCCCACCGTCGCCAGCCCCACTCCCGGCTGCTTCGGCACGGTGAGCTTCAGCACGGAGGGTACCCGCCCCGTCACGACGCCCGCCGCCACGGAGTCCATGCGCCGGAGGGTGAGCTCCAGGGGCGTGCCCTCCGCGTGCTTGTCCAGCTCCTGCTGGAAGCGCGCTTCCGTCTCCACGCTCACGCCGTTGACGGCCAGGATGCGGTCGAAGGTCCGCAGTCCGGCCTGCTCCGCCACCGAGCCCGGCGGCACGCCGACGATGGGCGGCTTCGACACGGCCTCCACGCCAATGGAGCCGCGCTCCACCGTGTCGATGGGGGACGTCTCCACGTTCTTCGTGGGCGTCACGTCCAGCGTCAGCTTCTGGCCATTGCGCTCCAGGACGATGGGGACGGGCCGCTCGAAGCGGCCGACGAACGCCTCCCGCATGTCGTTGAACGTGCGTACCGGCTCGCCATCCACGGACAGGATGCGGTCTCCAGGGCGGATGCCGGCGGCCTGCGCGGGCATGCCCTCGCTCACCGTCCCCACGTAGGTGGACGTGGCCTGGTGCGGGCCCAGGAAGACGAAGAAATAGACGAGGATGGGGAAGATGAGGTTGAAGGCCGGCCCCGCCAGGACGATGAGGCCGCGCTTCCATGGGGGCTGCGCCAGGAAGCCCCGGCTGGCCTCCTCCGGGCTGAGCTCCTCGTGGGGCATGTCGCCCGCCATCTTCACGTAGCCGCCCAGCGGCAGCAGGGCAATCTGGTACTCCGTCTCGCCCTTGGTGAAGCCGATCAACTTGGGTCCGAAGCCGATGGAGAACTTCAGGACCTTCACACCACAGGCCTTCGCCACCAGGAAGTGGCCAAGCTCGTGCACCGTGACGAGCACGCCGAGCAGAATGACGAAGAACCCGATGTTTTGGAGCATGGGCGCAACAGTAATCGTGGGCGCCCAGGCGGACAACGCGCAACCGGGCCCGCCGAGCAGACGGGCAGCCGGAAGGGGCGGTCCCTAGGGCAGCAGACCCCGGACGAACTGCACGTAGACGAACACCAGGGGCGCGTTGAACAGGAGCGCGTCGATGCGATCCAACACGCCACCGTGCCCGGGGATGAGGACGCCCGAGTCCTTCACCCCGTAGGCCCGCTTCAGCATGGACTCACACAGGTCGCCCACCGGCCCCAGGATGCCGCCGGCGATGCCCAGCAGCACGCAGTCCCACACCGTGAACACGGGGAAGAAGAACTGCCGGGCAATGAACATACCGCCCACCGAGCCCAGCATGCCCCCGAAGAAGCCCTCCCAGGTCTTGTTGGGGCTCACCTCCGGGTAGAGCTTGTGCTTCCCCAGGAACCGCCCGAAGAAGTAGGCGGCGGTGTCATTGGCCCAGGTGATGACCAGCGCGCAGATGACCCAGGCCAAGCCGTGGTCGGGCAACAGGCGCAGCGCGGACACGGCCGTGAGGCCCACCGCGCCGTAGAGGAAGCCGTTGACCAGGTGCGCCGTGCGGGTGGGCGCCTCCGCCAGCGGTCCCTTGAAGAGGTGGTAGATCCACGCGAAGAACGCGAAGACGATGGTGAGCCAGAAGGCCGTCTCGCCCGTGCGCGCCGCGTCCCGCATGGGCAGGAAAGGCAGCACCGCGGCGAAGGCCATTCCAACCCACGAGGCCACCGTCAGGCGCTTCTGGACGATGAGGTAGTACTCACCCACGCACGCGGCGGCGGCGGCGCCCAGCAGGGCCGCGCTCCAGTAACCACCGAGGAACAGCAGCAGGAGGACCAGCGGCAGCAGTGTCACCGCGGAGACGACGCGGATGACGAGGTTTCGGTTCTTGTCGTTCACGCCTTGGCCTGCTGAGGAGCGTCCTCCCGCTGCACCTGTGCGGACGTGAGGCCGAAGCGGCGCTCACGCTGCTGGTACTGCGACACGCAGCGAAGGAACTCGTCAGTACGGAAGTCCGGCCACAAGGCGTCGGTGAAGCACATCTCCGCGTACGCCATTTGCCAGAGCAGGAAGTTGGACACGCGCAGCTCCCCACTGGTCCTCACCATCAGGTCCAACGGGGGCAGTCCCTGCGTCCAGAGGAACTGCTCGAAGTCGCTCTCCTCCAACCGTCCCGCCGCCAGTTCGCCTCGCTCCACGGCCTCGGCCAGCCGCCGCGCCGCGTGGAGGATTTCCTCCCGCCCGCCGTAGGACAACGCCAGCGACAGCACCATGCCGGTGTTGTGCGCGGAGTCGGCCCGGAGCCGGTCCAGCGGATCACGCACGTAGCGCGGCAGCCGGTCCACGTCTCCAATGGCGTTGAGGCGAATGCCGTTGTCCAGGATTTCGGAGCGCTCGCGCTCCAGATACTCCCGGAGCAGGTCCATCAATCCGGCGACCTCTTCCGCCGGACGCGCCCAGTTCTGCGACGAGAACGCGTAGAGCGTCAGCGCCTGGATGCCCAGGCGGCGCGCGGTGCGCGTCACTTCACGCACACTCGACGTCGCCTCCCGGTGCCCCTCCAGCCGGGGCAGCCCTCGGGACTCCGCCCATCGCCCGTTGCCGTCCATGATGATGCCCACGTGGCGCGGCATCGGCCGGGCCTTGACGGCTTGTTCCAGGGTGGAAATCACTGAAGGGCGTTCCATGAAGCCGCGCACCCTAGCGATGCCGCCGCGCGCCGTCCACGGGCGCGTGCCCCAACCGTCACGGTCGGCCCCTGAATGGTCGCCCGGTGGCGGTGGGTGGCCGCTCCCCGTCAGAGTGCAGGCACCATGTAGACACAGGTAGGCAACCACTCATTCGGTGGCCTCTCAGCCCAGGGGCCAATCCGGGCTGGCAATCTCCATGGGGCCGTCGCGCCAGGACGTGTAGGCGTCCTCGTCCGCGACCTGGTACGGCCTGCCGAAAGCGCGCGCGAAGTAGTCGCCCCAATGCGGCTGGGAGCCGTCGGCGTCCGTGAAGCCGTATTCGCGGGCCAGGGCCCAGGAGCTGAAGACGCGGCCGGCCTTGGCGCCCACGTTCGGATCCGCCGCGAGCGCCGCCACCGCCCGGCCCACGTAGCAGGGACTCTCCGAGGCGATGAAGTGCGGATCCTTCGCCGCGCCCTCGCGCCAGTTCGCTTCCGTGACGCCGAAGTTCTCCAGCATCTCCTCGGAGCGGAGGAAGCCGGGCGTCAGCGCCAGCGCGGTGACCTTCGTGCGGCGCAACTCCCAGGACATCCCGAAGGCGAGCCGGATGACGGACATCTTGACCAGGTCGTACCAGAGGTTGCCGCGGTAGCCGAACGAGTCCCCATCCGTGATTTCGACGATGAGCCCCCGCTCACCGCCCAGCATGAGCGGCACGGCGTGGCGGCTGGTGAGCAGGTGCGTGAAGACGGCGCGCTCGAACATCTGCTGCCCCTTCGCGGCGGACTGTTTCCAGAACGCCGGGCCGAACTCGGTGAGTCCGTCGCCGCCCCAGATGTCGTTCACCAGGATGTCGAGCCGCCCCTGCTCCCGCTGGATGCGCGCGCAAAGGGCTTCGACCTCCGATTCGACGGAATGGTCCACGCGGACGGCGATGCCCCGGCCACCCTTGGCGTCGACGATTTCGGCGGTCTCCTCGATGGTCTCCGGACGCGAGCCCGTCGCGGGCCGTCCGCGCACGCTGCGCCCGGTGCAGTACACGGTGGCGCCCGCCTCTCCCAACATGGTGGCGATGCCACGCCCCGCGCCTCGGGTGGCTCCAGCGACCAGAGCGACGCGTCCTTCGAGTGGCTTCATGGCGGGCACTCCTCCAAGCCCACGGGCGACCGTGGACCGCAGTGGGTTCGTGTTCGCACCCTAGGCGGGGAATCCTGACATCCCCTGTCATGATTCCCCGCCTAGACTTCGCTTTGAGACCTGCCCATGCGCGCCGACCGACTCGTCAGTTTGACGCTGCTCCTCCAGACACGCCCGAAGATGACGGCGGGCGAGCTGGCAAGGGAGCTCGAGGTCTCCGAACGGACCATCCACCGGGACCTCGACGCGCTCTCCGGCGCGGGCGTGCCCGTGTACGCCACCCGAGGCTCCGCGGGCGGCGTGGCGTTGATGGAAGGCTGGCGTACCCAACTCACGGGCTTCACCCGGGCGGAGCTGCATGCACTGGCGGCCGTGGCGGCACCGGGGGCCCTGGATGACCTGGGCCTGACGTCGGCGCTGCGTTCGGGGCTGGTGAAGATGGCGGCCTCCCTGCCCGCACTCCAGCAACCCGCGCTGGAGTACGCACGCCAGCGGCTTCACGTGGATGCGTCCTCGTGGTTTCCAGAACGCGAGGCCGTGCCTCATCTGGCGACGCTGCGCGACGCGGTCTGGCAGGACCGCCGCGTGTCCCTGACGTACCGGGACTTCGAAGGCAAGCCGAGCCGCAAGGTGGTGGACCCGTACGCGCTCGTCATCAAGGCGGACCGTTGGTACCTCGTCGCGAGCACGGGCGAGGATGAACCGCGTGTGTATCGAGGCTCGCGTGTGGACGGTGCACGGATACGCCCGGAGACCTTCATCCGGCCGGCGCGCTTCGACCTGCCCGCATTCTGGAAGGCGTGGTGCTCACGCTTCGCGGAGAAGCGCGCGCAGTACGAGGTCACGCTGCGCTTGACTCCGGAGGCGCTGGAGGCGCTGCGGAAGATTCGGCCGCGAGCGGAGGGTGCACGGCTTGATTCCGCGCCGTGCTCAGCGGATGGGCGCAAGACAGTGGTTGTGGACTTCGAGCGAGAAGCGATTGCCTTCAGTCAGCTCTGCGACGTCGGCTCGGAATTCGAGGTGCTCGCGCCGGAAGCACTGCGAACGAAGCTCCTGAAACTGGCGACGGGCATCCTCGACACGCATCGAAGTGCCACTCCTTGACGCATGGCCTGGCGAAGCTTGCGCTGTTGGGTAAGCCTCGCAGGAACTACGCGGGCACTTCATTTTGCACGCCCTTTCTTAGACAATCGAACGAGCGTGGTAGCCTTTCCATTCATGGAAAGCTTTACTCTCAAGAAAGCACCGCTCCAGGTATGGGTGCTGAGCTACACGCTTCTGCTACCGGGATTGGCGCTCGGGCAAACCGTGACGGCCAAAGCCGCGCAAGCTAGTTCGCGCGACTCCTCGTTTCGCGCACGGCTGAAGGCGGCAGCGCAGCTCTATGAGGAACTTGAGTACGAGCAGGCGCTGAAGACGCTCACCCAGGCCAAGGCACTGGCCACGACGGACGACGAACGGGCAGACGCCGCGATGTACGAAGCCATCGTCCTCGCCGATCTCGGGAGACGCTCACAGTCCCTCCGCGCATTCCGCGAAGCCCTTTCACTTCAACCAGACTCCCAGCTCCCCGTCAGGGTCTCTCCCAAGGTGGCTCGGGACTTCGACGACGTACGCAAGAATCTCCAGAGCGAACGCGTGGCTTCGGCCCCCGTCGAGCCACCGCCCGCCCCTTCGCAGGACCGCCCCGTCCTCGAACCCGAGGGAACCGCGTTGGCCGTCGCTACACCATCACCTGCTGCGCCAACCCCTTCACTCATCACCAGCGCCGAGCCCGAACTCATGGCACATGAGTCAACGGGCCTCCGCATCCGTCCCCTCCCCGTGGCCTTGCTTGGCGCAGGGGTGCTCGCGGGTGGCATCGGGAGCTACCTCGGCCTGCGCTCCCGGAGCGACATCCAGAGCGCGCGAGACACCTTCAGTATCGATGAGCAGATGGGACATCTGGACGCGGCGCGCGGCAAGGCGCTCGGCGCCAACATCTTGTTCGGTGTCGCGGCGACAGCGGCGGCGGGAGCGGTCATCACCTACTTCCTGGGTAACGAAGCCACGGCGCAGCGGGAGGCGCGATGAACCGCATTTTTCTGGCGTGCCTTGTTCTCCTGTCCGGCATGGCCTGCACCGTGCCCAGCCTCGACGAACTCCACCCATGTGACATCAATGACCTCATGGGCGACTCCGTCGACGCATTCCTGGGTGACAGGCCGACGTGCAGAGCCCTCAAAGTGTCGATCGACTACTCGGGGTTCCTTCCTGGCTGCGTGCTCGTCAGTGCCCGGGACGAAGCCAGTGGGAAAGCGTCCACCGCCGAGATTGCCGGCAAGGGCGACCGCTCAGGAGGGTCCCTCGTCGCCAGTGTGTTTGCGCCGAGCAGTTGGGGCGACTCCGTCCAAGTGGAGGCGCGTGCATTTGAGCAGAACTGCGAAGCGACACCCGTGATGACGCGTTCGATACTCGTGAGCCCCAAAACGGGGAAGACCGAGACAGTGACGCTGTCGCTCCAAGCAACGGACGCGGACGGCGACGGCTACGTCTCCGTGCTCACCGGCGGAACGGACTGCAACGACAACAACGCGAGCATCCACCCGGCTGCAACCGAGCTTTGCAACGACGTCGACGACAACTGCAACGGACAGTCGGACACGGTAGAGCTGCGCCTGGGCCAGAGCTGCACGGAGGGCGAAGGCTGTGAGGGCGTCCGCGCGTGCGGTGGGAACGGCGAGGTTCTCTGCGACATGCCGTTGGCCGTGTATGCCTACCCCGACGTAGACCAGGACAGACATGGCGACCGGAAAGCCGCTCCCGTCGCAT
Source organism: Myxococcus sp. CA005 (assembly GCF_006518205.1). Taxonomy (NCBI): domain Bacteria; kingdom Pseudomonadati; phylum Myxococcota; class Myxococcia; order Myxococcales; family Myxococcaceae; genus Myxococcus; species Myxococcus sp. CA005. The sequence goes on from NZ_SRLV01000102.1 coordinate 11,128, forward strand.
TCTGCACCGGTATCCCGCAGGGCTATGTCACGGGTCCCGCGGATGACTGCAACGACAACAACGCCAGCATCCGGCCTGGCGCGACGGAGCTCTGCAACGGCGTCGATGACAACTGCAACGACCAGATTGACGAGACCTTCCCCGACCTCGGCACGGCGTGCACCGCAGCCGCCCAGTGCGCTGGCGTCTACGTCTGTGACGCCTCCGGCATCGCCACCACCTGCCAGCCCACGATGTTCCCCAACAACTGGTACCTGGATGGCGACGGGGATGGCTTTGGTGTTGGCACGGCCGTGTCGTCCTGCGTCCCGCCTGGCACGGACTACGCCACCACCGGTGGCGACTGCAACGACGGCAACCCGTTCACCTACCCTGGCGCGCCGGAGTTGTGCGACGCCCTGGACAACAACTGTGACGGGAATGTCGAAGGCCCCGAGGTCTGCCCAAGCGGCGGTGCCAGTTGGGCAGCCCGCTCCGTGGGCGCGAGCGATCAGGAGTGGCGCTCCATCTTCACTGGACTCCCTGGCGATGTGACTGTCTCAGGGAACCAGGGAGGGACCGCGATACTCACGCCGTCCTCATCCACGTTTCAGACCAACGCGACCAACTGCGGCGACAGCAACAGGGGCTGGAACGCTGTCTGGGCGGACATGGCCAACCAGGGCCGCCTCTACCTCGGCTCGTCGGGAGGAAGCCTCACCTTCCTGGACAGGCCACAAAATGCCTGCACCGAGACGCACGCCATGGGACGGTGGGTGGAGGGACTCGTCGGCATTCGACATGAAGGTGTCTTGGAGATTCATGGCGTTACATCAACCTCTGGCACCTCCGGAAACGGGCTGACCTTCATCTGGACCGGATCGGTTGGCTCAAGTGCGCTGCGATTTGGAACGACCCCTGTCTCGGCGCTATACGACGTCCACGGCCGTACCAGGTCAGCGCTATTCGCGGTGGGTGGCTTCGACATCGGGAGCAGCAGGGGGCGCATCTATCGCTTCAACCAAAACACCAGGGACTGGCAAACGGAAGCTGCGCATGACTACATCCCTGGCCTGGGCCGCCTCCGTGGAGTCTGGGTGGTGAACAATCGAACCGCATTCGCAGTGGGCGAGTTCATGGGCACGCAGAACACTGTCCTCCAATGGGACGGCAGCACGTGGAGCAGGATGCCCTTCCCCAACACGAACAACGAGACACTGACCTCCGTCGTCGCATTCGGCGCAAAGTCCGTCTACGTCACCGCCTACAACGGTCGCATCTACCGGTACGACGGCACGCAGTGGCAAATCATCTTCGAGAACACGAACCTCCGATTCAACGACATCGCAGGCACCAGCCCCGCAGACCTCTGGGTCGCAGGAAGCAACGGACAGATTCTCCACTGGCCTCAATAGCAAGCCCCACCACCGAGGCCACGTATCAGGTGGCCTCGGTGCGGGCACGGCTCACTCCGCTTCGAGATTGAGCTTGAACACAGTGGCCTGGCCTGCCTTCACATCAACGGTCCGGGTCACGTCCTTGCCCAGTTCCTTGTTGACGAGCCGGACGGTGTGTCGTCCCTCGGGTACCTCAACTGCGGCGAACGGCGTCTGCCCCAGTACCTTCCCGTCCAACGACACCACGGCATACGGACGGATGCGGAACTCCAGGCGCCCCTTTGCAACAGCCGCCACCTTCTGAGTCGGTGCCCTTTCACGGACCCGCGATGGATTCGGCTCTGGATCCCCAGACGCCTTCGCGGGCTCACGCTTCGCCACGACAGCGCTCCCCTCCTTCGAAGCCGCTCCGCCGTTCTCAGGCGGAGCATCCTTCACAGTGGGAAGCCCTGCTTCGGGCGTGGTGGCATCCCGTGCGACGTGCGGTTCCTGCGGCACCACGGAGACGTCCGTCGAAACCTGCGGCTTCGCTTGTGCCCCATCATTCGAATCCCGAGCACCTGCATTCACGTTCGCGGCCGGTTTCTCCTGCGGCACGTTCCTGCCGCCTTGGCTCGGCACCGCAGGCTCGCGCGGCAAGTGCGTGAGCGGCGGTGGATTCACACGAACGGGCGAGACCTCTGAATCATCACCCCGCATCACGGTGACAGCGCCGCCCACCAACAGCGCAACCACGGCCCCGACGATGCCGGCAATCCGCCCTCCTGGCCGCCCTGACGGCACCGTCGCGGCGTACTCCGTGCTCCGCGTATGCACGGCGTCGTCCGCATCCTCGGGAGTCGTAGGCGCCGGTGAAGCGCCTCCTGATGGCGGCGACGAAGCAGCCGCCATCGCCACCACGTCTTCGTCACGCGCCTGCGGCGCCTGTACCTTCACCCCCGAGGCCCGGGACTGCGCCCTGGGCCGGGACGCTCCACGCGCTGACGCATCCGCCCGAAGCGCGGGCGTCTTCACGACCACCGGGTACGACTGAAGCGTGTCCTGCTGCGGGGAGGAGCGCGGCTCCAACGCCTGAACCACGCCACCGATGGCAACCGGCATGGGCGTCGTCGGCGACGTCGAATCCGCCGGCACCTCCACGGGTGCAACGAGCGACCGGGGCATCGGCGTCGTCGGCGACGTCGAATCCACCGGCGGCGACACCATGGACGCGCTCCGGGCATCCGCCTTCGCCTGCGACGCCACCGCTCCCTTGCTGCCTCCCTGCGACGGCGTCATCGCCGGAGCCGCAGCCACCTCCGGCACCCACTGCGCGATGCGCTGGGCAATCTGATACGCGCCCACCGGCTCGCCCGTCGACAACACGAACCGCTCCAGGTCGTCCTGCAACGCCCGGCAGTCCGCGTACCGCCGCTCCCGGTCCTTCGCGAGCGCCTTGTCGAGCACCTGCTGCAACGCCACGGGCACATCCGGCCGCCGCGCCGACACCGGGATGAACGACTCGAACAGAATCGCCTGCATCACGCTCACGTCCGTCGTCGCATCGAACGGCCGCTTCCCCGTGAGCAGTTCGTACAGCACCACCCCGAGCGCGTAGACATCCACCCGCCGATCCATGGCCTTCGCCTGGAGCTGCTCGGGCGGCATGTACGCCACCTTGCCCTTCACCACGCCCGTCAGCGTCCGGTGCCCCTGCCCCGCCACCTTCGCGATGCCGAAGTCCACCACCTTCACCGCGCCCTGCCGCGACACCAGGATGTTGTCCGGGCTCACGTCGCGATGAATCAAGCCCAGCGGCTCGCCCGTCTCCACGTCACGGAACTCGTGCGCGTACGCCAACCCCTCCGCCGCGGCCGCCACCACCTTCGCGCAGAAGGCGGGGGGCAGCGCTTCCTCTGCGGCCCGCTTCACCAGCTTGCGCAGGTTCGGGCCGTCAATGAACTCCATGGCCAGGAAGAAGCTGCCCTCGGCCTCACCGAAGTCGAAAATTTGCACGATGTTCGGGTGCTCGAGCTGCGCCGCCAGCCGCGCCTCGCCCAGGAACATCTCTACAAAGGCCGCGTCCTCCGCCAGGTGCGGAAGGATGCGCTTGAGCACAAGCGTCTTCTCGAAGCCGCGTGGCCCCGCGGCCTTCGCCAGGAAGACCTCCGCCATGCCGCCTGACGCAAGCTTTCGCACCAGTTGGTACTTCCCGATTTGCATTGACTCGGGTTCTCCCAGGTTTGTCGGAAAAGTAAAACCACTTGCCGCCAGTTCTGCCGTGCGCCGAGCAATCAGGCGTTGCCAACGTTGACCCTGACGTGACGTGGTCCGTAGGATTTCGACATCCCATGCCCCTGAAGGTCATCGGTCCCTACCGCGTTCTGGAGACGCTTGGCAGTGGCGGGGCAGGAACCGTTTATCGGGCCCTGGACCGCCGCACCACCGACGAGGTCGCGCTGAAGCTGCTTTCAGCCGGCCCCGCGCGGGATGCTCGTGCCGCGCGCAGACTCGCCCGTGAGTTCGACACACTCGTGGACCTGTCTCACCCCAACGTCGTGAAGGTGTTCGAGTCCGGCGTGCACCAGGGAGTGCCGTACCTGGCCATGGAGCTCATCGAGGGCCTCACCCTCCGCCACTACCTCGACCTGAGCAGCGGCGACCGGCAAACCCCTCCGGGCAGCCACACGCCGCGCAGCCCCTTGTCCGTCCTCCGGACCGCGGACGACGACTTCGGCCCCTTGAGCCGGAGCTTCTCCGATTCGATGGATGACTCGGAGGACAGCCCGTTTGACGGCACCTTCGGCCTGGAGGCCTTCGCGGAGGAGGCACCCAGCGAGGACCTCGAGAGCTTCGCCTCCAGTGCCAGCCCGCACGTGGGCATCGGCTCGGATGATTCGCTGGAGGGCTTCGACCTGCCGCCCCCCATGCCGCGCCCCGCGGAGCCCGAGGAGGAGCCGGGGCGCGTGGTCCGCGAAGAGGACCTCAACCGGCCCGAACGCATGGGACGTCTCAAGGACGCCATGCTCCAGATTTGCGAAGCCCTGGCCTACATCCACGGCCACGGCCTGGTTCACCGCGACCTCAAGCCGTCCAACATCATGGTGGACGATGACCGGCAGGTCCGGCTGATGGACTTCGGGCTCGCCAAGTTCCTGGCGGACGACGCGGCCATCACCGAGGCCGGCAAGCTGGTGGGCACCTACCGGTACATGGCGCCGGAGCAGATTCTGGGCGAGCCCCTGGATGGACGCGCCGACCTGTACAGCCTGGGGGTCATCCTCTATGAGCTGCTCAGCGGGCGGCCCCCCTTCGACGCGAAGACGCCGCACGAGCTCTGGCGCCAGGTGCTGGAGACGGAGCCGCCCCCCGTGCTGGCGCTGAACCTTCATGGGGACCCGCAGCTCGCGCGCGTCGCCCACCGCCTCATCCGCAAGGAGCCGGACGACCGGTTCCAGACGGCCGAGGAAGTCTACGAGGCCCTGTCCGAGTGAATCCCTCCAAGCTGCACACCCTCACCGTGGACGCCGACAAGGCGGGCCAGCGGGTGGACCTCTTCATTGGTGAAGCGCTGGGCCTGTCTCGCGCGCGGCTCAAGCGCCTCTTCGAGGCGGGCGCGGTGAAGGTGAATGGCCGCCCCGCGAAGAAGGGCCTCACGCTCACCGCCGGGCAGCACATCGCCGTCGAGGTGGAAGAAGAGTCCCGCGAGGCCGTGCCCGACGCGGACTTCCCGCTCACCGTGCTGCACGAGGACGACTCGCTCGTGTTCGTGGACAAGCCCGCGGGCCGGCCGTCCCACCCCCTGCAGTCCGGAGAAACGGGCACGGTGGCCAACGCGCTGGTGGCCCGCTATCCCGAATGCGCTCTGGCCTCGCTGGACGCGCGCGAGGGCGGCCTGTGCCACCGGCTGGACGTGGAGACCTCTGGCGTCGTCGTGGCCGCGCGGACGCGGGACGCGTGGAACGCCGTGCGCGAGGCCTTTGGCAGCCGCGCCGTGGACAAGCGCTACCTGGCGCTGGTGACAGGGCCACTGACGGACGAGGGCGACATCGACCTGCCCCTGCGTCACCACCCCCGGCATCCGGACCGCGTGGAGCCCGCGCCCTACGGGGCCGAGGACGCCCGGGACGCGGTGTCGAAGTTCACCGTGCTATCGCGCTCGGGTGAGTTCAGCGTGGTGGAGGTGAAGATTCTCACCGGCGTGCTGCACCAGGTGCGCGCGCACCTCGCGGGCATTGGCGCCCCCATCGTCGGCGACAGCCTCTACGGCGGACGAGAGGCCCCAGAACTGGGCCGCTTCTTCCTGCACGCCCGCTCCCTGGGCCTGACGCACCCACAGACGCGGCGGAACATGACGGTCCACAGCCCCCTGCCCCCGGAGCTGCGCGCGGAACTGGAGCGGCGCGGCCTGCCCCTGCCCCGCGGTGAGCAGCGGGACTGAGGGCTTTCCACTATTCGCCCATCACCTTGACGATGACGCGCTTTCGGCGCTGGCCGTCGAACTCGGCGTAGAACACCTGCTGCCAGGGCCCCAGGTCCAGCTTCCCGCCCGTGACGGGGATGATGACCTGGTGGTGGACCAGCAGTGACTTGAGGTGGGCGTCGCCGTTGTCCTCGCCCGTGCGGTGGTGGCGGTAGTCGGGACCGGCGGGCGCCAGGTGCTGGAGCCACTCCCAGATGTCTTCATGGAGACCGGGCTCGTCGTCATTGACGAAGACGCCCGCGGTGATGTGCATGGCGGAGACGAGGACCATTCCCTCCTGGATGCCACTCTTGCGCACCAGGGCCGTCACGGTGTCGGTGAGACGGACCAACTCCCGCCGCCGAGGTGTCTCGAACCACAGGTACTCCGTCAGGCTCTTCATATCCGTATCCGCCAGGCGTCAGAGTGCCCCGTTAAAGTGACTCACACCATGCGAGCCATCATCCATGTGGACATGGATGCCTTCTATGCATCCGTGGAGCAGCGGGACAACCCGGCCCTGCGGGGCAAGCCGCTCATCGTGGGCGGGCATGCCCAGCGCGGTGTCGTGGTCGCCGCCTCCTACGAGGTGCGCCCGTTCGGCGTGCGCAGCGCCATGCCCATGGCCCGTGCGACGAAGGCCGCGCCCCATGCGCTCGTCGTGAAGCCCCGCTTCGCCGCCTATGCCGAGGCCAGTGAGCAGGTGTTCGCCATCTTCGAACGCTACACGCCGCTCATCGAGCCGCTGTCGCTCGACGAGGCCTTCCTGGACGTGACGGCGTCGGTGGGCCTCTTCGGCACGCCCGCGGACATCGCCCGGCGCATCCGCAAGGAGATTGCCGACGAGTTGAACCTCCCCGCCTCCGCGGGCGTGGCCACGGCGAAGTTCGTGGCGAAGATTGCCTCCGACCTCGCCAAGCCCAATGGCCAGCGGGAGGTGCGCGCCGAGGAGACGGTGGCCTTCCTCGCGGGCCTGCCGGTGTCGCGCCTGTGGGGCGTGGGGCCGAAGACGGAGGAGGCGCTCCGGCTCGCCGGGTTGAAGACGATTGGCGACGTGGCGTCCCGGGATTTGGAGTGGCTGGAAGACAGGCTGGGCTCCAGCGGACGGCACCTGTGGGAGCTGTCCCAGGGCATCGACACGCGCGAGGTGGTGCCGGACCGGGCCGCCAAGAGCGTGGGCGCGGAGGACACCTTCGACGAAGACCTCGTGGGGGTGGACGCGCTCAAGCCGCACGTCCACGCCCAGGCCCTGCGCGTGGCCCGGCGGCTGCGGCGGGCGGCGCTGAAGGGCCGCGTGGTGCAGCTCAAATTGAAGTTCGCGGACTTCACACTCATCACCCGTCGAACCACGCTGCGCGAGGCCACGGATGACGGGCAGACGCTCTACCGCGCGGCGCTGGAGCTGCTGGACAAGTCGCACCAGGGCAAGCCGCTGCGGCTCACCGGCGTCAGCGTGCAGTTGGACGAGGAGCCGCCCCAGTTGGGCCTCTTCCCCGCCGCCGCGCCGCGCACCGCGAAGCTGAACGCGGCGCTGGACAAGATTGCCGAGCGGTTTGGCAGCAAGGCCATCACCACCGCGGACATCGCCGGCAGCGAGGCCACCGACAGCGCCGAACACCGCTCCGAGCGCCCGGTGGACAAGGGCGGGCCCAAGGACTGAGGGCCCCGGTAAGGGTGGGGCCTCACGCCCGTTCGCGGAGCGGCCCCACACCTCACGGAAGGGACTTCGACTCAGGCAGCGCCCGCCCCGGAAGACGAGCCGGTGCCCTCACATCACGGACGCGACCTCGAGTCAGGCGTCGCCCGACTCGGAGGACGAATCGGCGCTCTCACCGGACGAGCCGTTCGCCGAGGGACGGCGGCGGCGGCGGCGGCGGCGGCGCTTGCGCTGGCCTCCCGCGTCGGACTCCTCGCCGTCCGCGGCGGCGGCACGCGGCTGCGGCACCTCGCCGGCCTTCCACGCCTCCAACTGCTCGCGATTCTCGCCCGTGGCCTCCACCGTCATCTCGAACACGGTGAGGGCCTCGCTGAAGAGCGGGTGCCGCTTGAAGGCCGCGCTGCGACGACGGCGCTCACCGGACAGGGTGCGCTGGGCCAGCAGCAGCATGCGGCAACGCTCGGCGATGCGGCGCGGTAGACGCGCGGACTGGACGAAGCCCGCGAGCAGGTCTTCCACCACCTGCGACACGGACGGGCGGCCCTCCTGCGACTCCTCGGGCCCCGTCGAGCGGCTGATGGGAATCAGCAACATCGCCAGGAGGATGGCGTCGTCCAGCGCCTCGCCCGCGGACACGCGCCGGTCCAGCGACTCCGCGAAGGCGTAGAACGTCTTCTCCCCTTCCTTGCCGTGCTGCTTGAGGTACGCGTTGACGGGCGGCAGGAGGATTTTGAGCGCGTCCAGCGCGTCCAGCAGCTTCAGCGCCGGCGCGGACACACCGCCGCGGATGAGGCGGAACGTCTCCTCCAGCAGGCGCGCGGGCGCGCAGCGGGGCAGGTCCTCCACCGCGCCTTCCATGGCCGCGTACGTCCGCGACTCGATGTCCAGGCCCAGCTTCGCCGCGAAGCGCACCGCGCGCAGGATGCGCACCGGGTCCTCGCGCATGCGCACTTCCGGGTCGCCAATGGTGCGGATGAAGCGCTCATCCAGGTCACGGCGGCCCCGGACGTAATCGATGACCCGCCCTTCGGCCACGTCGTAGAACAGGCCGTTGATGGTGAAGTCACGGCGGCGCGCGTCCTGCTGCGCGGTGCCGAAGACGTTGTCGTGGGTGATGAGCAGGTCCTCACCGTCCCCCTCATCCTCACCGCCGTTGGCCGCGTGCTCCAGCTCCGTCGGATTCGCACGGAAGGTGGAGACCTCGATGATCTTCCCGCCTTTGAAGTAGACGTGCGCCAGCCGGAAGCGCCGGCCAATCAGGCGGCAGTTGCGGAAGATGCCGCGCACCTCGTTCGGCGTCGCGCTGGTGGCGATGTCGAAGTCCTTCGGCTTGCGCCCCAGCAGCAGGTCACGCACGCAGCCGCCCACCATGTACGCCTGATGGCCGTGCTGGTGCAGGCGGAGCACCACCTTGAGGGCGTCCGGGTCCAGCTCATCGGGGTCGATTTCCGCCGGCTCGCCGCTGGGCCGGACATGGGGCGCGTGCAGCGCGCGCTCATCGGGCGTCGGCTCCGGTTCGGGCTCCAGGACGATGGGGACTTCCTCGGCGTCCTCGCCCCGGGCCTCGGCGGCGTCCTCGGCCTCGGCGGCGGCCAGCGCGGCCTCGGCGGCGCCCAGGACGGCGTCGTCCAGGCCCGACTCGGCCGGGTCTACCTCGTCGTCATCTTCCTCATCGTCGTCGTCGTCCTCGGCATCCGCGTCAGCGGGGGCCGGAGGCGGCTCGGCGGGGGTGGCGACCTGTATCGAGGGGATTTCAGCGGGGGCCTGCTCGTCGGCGGCCACGGGCTTGGAGGCGCTGTCCTCTTCGGGGTGCGCCGACAGCTCCAGTTGGGAGTTCATGGGAACCTCTTGTTCGCCGCGCTCGGAAGTCCCTGCCGCCTCGGAAGAGGCAACCTCGCGCGCGTCATTCTCGGGCGCAGGTGGCAGCAGACCGCCGGCAGGCGGCGTCTCAGTCAAATCTCGCGTCATCAGCCAGGGACACCCCATCGGGGCGCTTGTAGGCCTGCCGTCTATACCGCATCCTCCGGGTAGGGAGTAGCGATGGACGACATTGTTGTCGGATGTCACCGGGCAGCGGGCTCCCCCGCCCGCTTTCCTGCTCCCAACCAGGGGACAGGGCACGCGCGAAGCGTGGGGGCCGCGGGCCTGTGTCCTGTATCAACACAGCGTCCGCCGGAAACGTTCTGGGGCCGGCCCGCGAGGGGAACGCAGGCCCACCCGGGGGGCAGCCGAGCGGCCTGCCCCTACTGCGGCTTGGTGCGCCCCTTGTGGTTCCGGGGCAGCGCGTGGTGGATGAGGGAGACATAGTCCACCGCCTGCACCGGCGGGGGGGGCGGCGGCGTGCCCAGCGCGGCCAGGCGCTTGCTGAAGGCGGCCAGGATGTCCGGCATGGGCCGCATCGCCGCGAGCAGCTTGTTGGGCCCCTCCAGTGCCTGGGACAGCGCCACCGCCGCCTGCTGGAGCGGCAGCCCGCGCCGCAGCAGGTCCTGGAACGAGTTGGACAGGGTGATGATGTTGTGGCCCGCCGTCTGCACCATCTCCACTGCGATTTTCAGCACCTGCGGTGCCGTCAGGTGGCCGTCCGCCAGCAGCACCAGCGCGGCCTGGAAGTAGTTGAAGATGGGCACCACGCGCGGTCCGTAGGGCGTGAAGTGCGCGGGGGGCGTCAGCCTGTCCAGGTGGATGAAGATGCGGCGCACCGGGTCGCCCACCGGAATCTTCTTCCACGCCTCGCGCACCCGCAGCGCGTCGTCCGGGTACACCCCGCCCGCCTCCAGCACCTGCGACAACACGCGCTCGTCCACGCGGCCCGCCACCAGGTCCGCGAAGAGCGAATAGATGAACGCGTCCGCCTCCGCGTCGTCACCGAAGAGGACTTCCTCCGCCTCCACCGGCGCATGCACCCGGCTCTCAAGAATCGCGGGCAGCTTGTAGCCCACCTGCCCGCGCAGGGCCCGAAAACGGCCGCGCAGCAGGTTGCCCACGTTGTCCTTGAGGACGAACTCGTCCCACCGCACGCCGTCCAGCTTGAGCTTCTCCTCCAGCACGGCCCGCATCTGCTTCGGACTGCCGGAGACGATGCACAGCCGCGAGTCCCCGTTCTCCGACAGCTCGCGGATGAGCGCGCTGGCGCCCGGCACGGCCACCTTCTGGTGGGCCTTCTGGAATGCCGTCCGCACCAGGTCACGGAGCGAGTCGAACTCCGTCTGGAGGTACGTCTTGTCCAAATCCCAGCGGTAGATGCGCCGGGGCGGACGTGGGTCGATGCGGTCCGGCAAGCTCACTTCTTCAGGCCTTCCCGGATGGCGGCGCCCAGGTTGTTCGACACCACCTTCGCCGCGACCTTGCCCGCGTTGGCGATGGCCCACGACTTCGAACGCCCGTGTGCCTTGATGAAGATTTTATCGAACCCCAGGATGGGGGCCCCGCCGTACTGGTTCCAGTCGGTGATGTCCTTGATGCGCTGGATGCCGCTGGACAGCATCGCGAGCCCCGCGCGCCACCGCAGGCTCTCCTTGTAGGCGTACTGGGCCAGCTCCACCACCGTGTCGTGGACGCCCTCCAGCATCTTCAGGCAGACGTTGCCCACGAAGCCGTCGGTGACGATGACGTCCGCGGTGCCCTTCGGGATGTCGATGCCCTCCACGTTGCCGATGAAGTGGATGTCCTTCATCTCCGACAGGCGGGCATGGGCCTCCACCACGCGGGGCGGGCCCTTCTGCGGCTCGATGCCGTTGGACAGGAGCGCCACCTTGGGGCGCTCGTTCTGGGAGATGATGCGCGCGTAGGCGGAGCCCATCACCGCGAACGTCACCAGGTCATCCGCGGTGGCCTCCACCGTGGCGCCCACGTCCAGGATGAGGGAGAACGGGTCCCCCTTCGCGCCGCGCACCGAGCGCGTCGGGTACACCGTGGCCAGCGCCGCGCGCCGCACGCCGGGAATGAGCTGGAAGTGCCGGGCACACGCCAGCACGCCCGCGCCCGTGTTGCCCGCGGACACCAGCGCCTGCGCCTCGCCCTCCGCCACCAGCCGCGCGGCCACCGCCACGGACGCGTTCGGCTTGCGCGCCAGCGCCTCGCCTGGCTTCTCGTCCATGCCGATGAAGTCCGCCGCGTGCTGCACGGAGATGCGCTCGCCGTTGTGCTTCGTCTCCGCCAGCGCGTCGTCGATGAGGGTGCGGTCCCCCACCAGGAGCGTGTGGATGTGGGGGGACTCGAGCGACAGCATCGCCGCTCCCCGGACCACCTCGGCCGGGCCGTGGTCCGTTCCCATGACATCGAAGGCAATCGTCACTGGCTGCGGCTGCGTCCCCACCATGTCCTCCATCTTAGGACCTTTGCTCGGCCCCCGCGCCTGCCATTCTCGTCTGGGCCACCAGGGACAATCCCAGGAGCCCCGCCATCGCCACCATGCCCGCCGCCGTCCCGTACGGGGCCGCGGGCCCCAGCCGGGTGAAGAGCCAGCCCCCCAGCGCCGGCCCCAGAATCCGCCCCAGCGAGCCGAAGGCCTGGTACGCCCCCAGCACCGCCCCCAGCCGCTCCGGCGGGGCATGCAGAGATACCAGGGCGGACAGACACGGTGTCACCAGCGCCGACCCCACCGCCAACAACCCCATCACCGGGAACAGCCACGCATAATCCGGCGCTACGGGCAACAGGGCCAGCCCCGCCGCCGTCAGTCCGAAGCCCACCGTGGCCAGCAGCGCCTCGCGCCCTGGCGCGCTCCCGGGCCCACCCGTCAGCCGGCGAACCAGGCCGCCCTGCACCCCCGCGGAAATCACCCCAATCGCCGCGAAGAGCCAACCGGAGCGCAGGCTGGCCTCGCGCAGCACGTCCAGGTCCGTCACCGCCGCCCGGAGGAACAGCCCGCCTTCCTGGAGCGGCACCGGCCCGGACGACAGGAAGCGCGTCAGCAGGTAGACGGAGAAGGTGCCTTCCATCTGCGCGAAGGCGGTGGTGAACACCAGCATCAGCACCAGGCAGCGCCCCACCACGGGCAGGCTCATGGCCAGCGTGGCGCCCTTCAGCGTGCGCGCGTGCCCTTCCCCCGGGCGCCCCTCCACCCGCGTCTCCGGCAGGTAGAAGTACGTGCCCGTCAGGTTGATGGCCACCAGCCCCGCCGCGAACAGACCGATGGCGAGGTTGCCACCCCAGGCGCCCAGGAAGCCGCCCAGCGCCGGTCCCAGCACGAAGCCCAGCCCGAAGGCCGCGCCAATGACTCCCATACCCCGCGCCCTGTCCTTCGGCGTGGTGATGTCCGCCACCACGGCCTGTGCGGTGGAGATGTTGCCACCGGAGATGCCGTCGATGACACGCGCCAGGAAGAGCAGCGGCAGAGACTGCGCGAAGGCGAACAGTAGGTACGCCAGCAGCGAGCCCACCTGGCTCACCAGCAGCACCGGCCGGCGGCCGTACCGGTCGCTGAGCCGGCCCAGTATCGGGGCCGACACCAGCTGCATCAGCGAGAAGACGGAGATGAGCAACCCCACCGTGAAGGGCGAGGCACCGAACCGCACGCCGTACACCCCCAACTGGGGAATCAGGATGCCGAACCCGATGAGGTCCAGCGCCACGATTCCGAAGACGACACGGAGTGACGCCGCCCGCCGCACCACCAGTTGCCCCTTTGCTGAAAAAAGAAAAACCGCCGGAGCGCGAAGATAGCGCCCCGGCGGCTCGAATGGGGGAGAAGTCCCGGGTCCGAAGGGCTTTACATCGCCTCGGCGGACTGGACTTTCCGGTTCGCGGTGTCGCGCTCGATGCAGCCCTTGGTCATCGTGTACTGGTAGGTGCCCAGCTCGTCACGCCAGTACTCGCCCTCGTACGGCCAGTAGAGCTGGTCGTCCTGCACGGCGACGGAGTACTTGTACTTCTTGACGATGGCCGTGCGGCCGCCCGCCTTGAGCTGCTCCTCCAGGAACTCCTTCTCCTTGGTGGTCGTCTCGAACTTGATGCGCAGGCCGTTGGCCAGGAGCTGTTTGAGCGCCACCAGCTCCGTCTCCAGCTTGCCCTTGGCCATGATGCCGGCCTTGGAGATGAGCGCCGTGCGCTGCACCTTGAGCCCCTCCAGCAGGGACTTGCTCAGCTCGGAGTACTTGAAGGTGTCCGCCCGGTTCGCGAAGGCATCCATCTCCGCCTCCAGCTCGAGGATGGAGTCGTTCGTCTTGCGCAGGTCCTGGTCCGTCAGGGCCAGCCGGAGGATGCGCTCCAGGATGATGTCCGTCTCGTTCTTCTCCAGGCCGTCCTTGTTCTTCTTCTGCACGTCGGACAGCACCGAGTAGTACTCGCTGGCCTCCATGTTCTTCTTCACCAGCGCCTCCAACTGGTCGTGCACGGGCAGGTAGGTGCGCTCGAAGTCCTGGAGGATGATGTTGGACTCCCGGTAGCGGCAGTTCTCGTAGTAGATGACCGCCTTCAGGATGAGCGCCTCCGGGAAGTACTCCTCGCGGAAGAAGGGCGACGACAGGGTGATGAGGCTGCCCAGCGCCTGCTCGTACTGGCCCACGCGGTAGTTGGCCCAGCTGGACTCGAAGAGGGCCTCCAGCCACTGGGTGTTTCCGCGCTCGACCTTGCCCAGGTAGAAGAGCGCGAAGCGGTTCTGCTGCATGCCGTAGTGCGTGCGGGCCAGCTGCATGAAGGCCAGCTCACGCAGCGACTTGTCCAGCTTCGCCTGGTCCGCCGTCTTGCCCGGCGCCGGACGCGTGAGGCGGACGACTTCCTTCATCGCCTCGATGGCGGCCAGCATCTCCCCGTTGGCGCGCTTGGCCGCCGCGTCCTTCTGACGGCTGCCGTTACGGAAGAAGGACAGGCCCTCCAGGTACTTGGCGCGAGGGAAGAACGGGTCGGTGCGCGGAATGGTCAGCGCCAGCCGCTTCACTTCCGAGAAGCTCTTGTCGGCTTCCTCGGGCTGCCCCACCTGGTCCAGCGCGCGGCCACGCACGAAGTGGTAGCGCGCCAGCAGGTAGCGGAACTCGTTGCGGTACTTCTCGGGGAACTCCTGGTTCGCGTGACGGGCAATCTCGTCGAGGATGACCGTCTCGTTCTTCGTCTTGCGGCTGATGAAGAAGAGCCACTCCAGGCTCGTCTTGAAGAACTTGGTGGACGGGCCCAGGGAGAGGATCTTGGAGAACTCGCCCAGGGACGAGTGGTACATGCCCATGCGGTAGAGCGACTTGGCCAGCACGTAGCGCGCCTCGGTGTGCAGGCCCGCCAGCTTCGGATCCTCCAGCAGCTCGTGCGCCGCCATGGAGGCCTTTTCGTACTCGTCGTTCTTGAAGAGGCTGACGGCCACGTCCAGGCGCTGGCGGTCCGCCGTCTTGCCGGAGACGTCCACCGCGTCGAAGGACATGGTGGGCGCGGCCGGCTTGGGCGCCTCCTGCGTCAGGTCCAGGCCCATGCCCATGCTCCCGGTGTTCGCGGGAGGCGAAGCCGGGGTGGGCGCGGGCGTGGAAGGGGCCGCCGCGGGTGCCGTCTCCGCGGGAGACACGCTCGTGGGCGCCTCGCTGGAGGAAGCAGCGGCGGCATCGTCGTCCGCGTCGTCATCCTGCGCCGGCGCGGGCTTCGCCTTGTCGGCGCGGCTCTTGCGGGTGGGCTTCTTCTTGGGAGTGGTGCGCTTCTTCTTCTTGGACTGGCCGGAGAGGTCCAGGCCCTCGAAGTTCTGCGCGTAGGTGGGGGCCGTCCACGCGAGCGACAGCCCGAGGACGGCGACGCGGATGAGCCGGAAGGAGCGCATCATGACTCGGACCCGAAGAAGAAGGAGACACCCAGCTCGAACAGGAGCTGGTTGCGCAGGTAGTTGCCAGAGACCTCGGTGCCCTTCTCCACGTAGATGAGGTCACGCAGCTCCGTGCGCAGCGTGATCCACCGGTTGAGGAAGAAGCGCGCACCAACGCCCAGGTTGGCACCCGGCGTGAGGTAGTTCTGCGCCTCCGCGCCCAGCGAGTCACCGGGGCCGCGGTACTGAACCACCGAGGCGCCCGCGATGCCGTACAGGTCGAAGTGGACGAAGGTCTCAGCCAGCAGCGACACCTTGCCGTAGATGGGCGCCCACTGGACGTCCGCGCCGCCCAGCAGCTTGATCTGCCCCGGCGCGTTCCCGTCCAGCTCGTCGAGCGTGGGCGGCACGCAGCCGCGCGTGGAGCCCTCGCCGCCGTCCCCGAACGTGCACTTCTGCGCCGCGCCGGCCACCGTGTTGATGGCGTAGCCCACGCGCAGGCTGACGCCCAACGTCTCCATGGGGTGGTACGTCAGCGTGCCGCCGAAGATGTACTTGCTGTAGAACGCGTCGCGCAGCGACAGCGTCGCGGACGGGCTGAACTCGAAGCGGCCCTTCTTGAGGAAGACGTGGCCGGAGACCGGCCGGACGCGCTCGCGCAAGGGCCCGAGCCGGTCCTTGTCGACCTCCGACACGTCGCCGGCTTCCGCCTCTTCGGTGGTCTGGGCGAAGCCCAGCACGGGCGCCGTCAGACAGAGGGCGAGGAGCACACGGAAGAAACGCTTCATTCCGAGTCCCTCCCCGTCGACTTGAACGGCAGGAACAGCGAGATGCCTGCGTTGAGCGTCATGACGTTCTGGATGGCGCCCTTGCTGCTACCCAGGGGCTGATCCACATAAGAGGTGTTGATGAGGGCCACGTTGACGGCGATGTAGTCCTGAGCCACGAAGCGCATGCCCAGGCCCAAGTCAGCGGCCGGGTTGAGGCCTCGCCCCGGCAGCGCCGAGGTCTCCGTATTCACCACGCCCGCGCCCGCTAGCAGGTAGCCGTCGAAGTGGAGGATGGAGTTGAGGAACGCCACCTTTCCGTAGATGGGGCTCCACTCCACGTCGCCCATCGCGGACCACTGGGGCACCGAGTAGTAGATCTTGCTGTTGAAGGTCCGCTTCGCGGTGCGCACGTCGTCCGACGGCACCACCTGCATCAGCGAGGCCCGGGCGGAGACAGCCAGCGTGTCCGCCAGGTAGTAGGCGCCCCGGACCGACAGCCCCACCTTCGAATAGAAGGGGTCGTTGACCGAGAGGCTCACCAGTGGCGTCAGCTCGAAGCGGCCCTTCTTGAGGTAAACCTTCCGCTGGACGCTCTTCACCCGGTCTTCCTGGGTGATGTCCGTCAGCGGCAACTGCGGATCCGCTTCCAATGGCTCGTCCGCGGGGCGGGACGCCGCGGCCGGTGTGGCCTCCTCCATCGGAGGAGGCGCGGGTGATTCTGCATCCTGCGATGACTCGGCCTGCGACTCGTCGGTGAGGTCGAGTCCCATGCCTTCCTGGCTCTGGGCGGATGCCAGTGCGGGCACCAGACACAGGGCGAGCAGCAACTTGGGGCGGTTCAAATCCGGAGGCTCCGTGAGGGAGGGGGGCGTAACTGCCACCGGGGGTTCAGCGCGACTCTCGGCTTCCACATCCTATCGGTCGTATTCCCAACCATCAACCGCGCTGAGCAAGCGTGGTTACCGTCTATCCCTCCGGTATTCCTTCACAATTCCACCCGCTGTACCGCCGTACGGGGACGTTGGTGTTCCAGGGGGCTGTGCTACCCTCCCGAGGCTCGCGGGCCCCGAGGTCCCGTGCCCCATCCCCCCTTTGTAGAGGTCAGAGGTCCCATGAAGATGTTCGTGCGAACCGCCCTCATGATGTCCGCCGCGCTCCTGTTGGGTGGCTGTGAGGTGGCCAGCGAGATTGGCAAGCCGTGCGCGCTGGTGCGAAAGGCGACCCCCGAGGAGTCGGCGGCCAACAACAACTCCGCAACCATGCCCATCCTGGAGCGGGAGATCGCGGCCCAGCAGGACTTCATCTCGTTCGGATCCGTGAACTGCGAGGATCTGATTTGCGTTCGGGACCAGGACTACCCTCGGGCCCTCAATGAGGATGGATCACTGAACGAGAATGCTCCGGCGATGGGCTACTGCAGCAAGCCCTGCGTCGAGGGCGGCTCGTCCTGCGAGGTGACGGACACCGACGACGTCAATCCGGACCTGCCCCGCCGGATGTCGTGCCGCCCGATGCTGCTGGATCAGGACACGCTGGATGCTCTCCGCTCCGCGGACGAGGCCTTCTATCGGCGGACGTTCGGCGAGAACAACTCGCCCTTCTTCTGCGCCGGCGCGCTCATCCCGGATTGACCCACCCGACACTTTTCGCGCGGAGGGGTAGACCTTTCCGCGCGACTGGTTCGTAAAGGGAGGGCCCGCGCTGTTTCCGCAAGGAGCCCTGCCTCATGAACCGTACGGTCGTCTTCCTCAGTCTGGCTGGCGGTCTCGCGCTCACCGCATTGGTGCTGGGACTGCCCCAGATGGGCACCCCGCCGGAGCCGATCGTCGTCGTCCACCCCACTCCACCGC
>NZ_SRLV01000103.1:0-28819 GCF_006518205.1 Myxococcus sp. CA005
GCACCGGGGCCTGCGATGGGAGGAGTCGCTCCGGGGCCGGCGATGGGAGGGGCCGCTCCGGGGCCGGCGGCTGGGGCCGTGCCCGCGGGGCGCGTGGCACCGGGACCTGCCGCGGGCGTCGCGCCTGCCACGGGGCGTTGGGGCGCGGCGCCGGCGGTTTGCGCCCCCCCGCCGGGCTGCGGACCTCCCGCGACGTTCGGAGCGGCTCCAGCGGGGCGCTGTTGCGCGGCGGCGTTCGGGGCCGCGGCGTGTGCGGCACCCGTGGAGGGCTGGGCACCTCCGGCACCGGGCGCTCGTGGGCCCACATCCTGCGCCAACCTGGCCTGTCCGGCGAACGACACCGAGTCCAACTCCTTGAGCAGGAACGCGAGCCGCAGCAGGTGGTCCGCGTCCTGCGCGAAGTCCGTCAGCAACTGCGCGACCGAGCGCACGCCGTCGATGACCGTGAGCGCACGGACCTCGTGCGGCGTGAGGCGCAACTCGCTCGCGGCCACGACGCCACCGGACTTCATGATGGGAAGCTGGAGCACCGGGGTTAGCCGGCGCTTGAGGTCCGCGGAGGGAATCCGGCGCACCGTGTCGCTCAGCACGGCCCAGCGGTGGCCCAGCGGCATCGCCTTGTGCGAGGACAGGTCCTTCAGCTCGAAGGTGAACGTCCCGGTCTCAGCCCGCAGGCCCCTGGAGAGAATGCCGCCCGCGCGCTGCGCCAGGATGGCGAAGGCGGTGGCTGGCTGGAGCAGTCCCAGACCGAAGAGCGCGGTGAGCAGGTCTCCGCCAAAGCGCTCCAGCGTGGGCTCGGCCCGCTGAAGCTGCTCGGGCGTGAGCAGCCGCGCCGCGACCAGTGACGGCCCGAGCGCCTCTTCGGGATGGGACGAGTCGACGAACTCCGGGTTGCCCTTGCGGAAGTGAATCTGGACGACGCGGTCCGCCAGCGTCAGCGACAGCAGCCCTGTCTGCTCCCTCGCTGCGATGCGGCCATAGAGGCGGATGGGGGAGAGCTGCTCGAGTTGGCCGAGGGCCGGAATCTCCGGTGCGGCGTCATCGCCCTCCACCGCGGGCACCGCCACAGGGGCGGACGCCGGGGCCGGGCTCGCGGGGGGAGCGCTCGGCGGACGCGCGGCTCCCGCCACGGGCGGAGGTGGCACTGCTCCGGGAGGACGGGCCTGCTGGGCGGGCGCCACGGGACGCTGCGCGGGGTCCACAGTGGCCCGCGCACCGGGACCCGCCATGGGGGCCGCGCCAGGGCCCGCCACGGGCCGGACGCCGGGACCCGCGATGGGCGCCGCGCCAGGGCCCGCCACGGGCCGGACGCCGGGACCCGCGATAGGCGCCGCGCCAGGGCCCGCCATGGGTCGGACACCGGGACCCGCGATGGGCGCCGCGCCAGGGCGGACACCGGGGCCCGCGCTCGGCGCGACACCGGGGCCTGCCGCGGGCCGAACACCTGGCCTCGCCATGACGGGCGCTCCGGGGGCCACGCCCATGGGAGCGCCCGGTGCGGCCTGTTCCGCGGCGGAGACGGGCGGGGCGCCCGGGCCCCACAGCTCGCGGGGAACGACCTCGCGCGCTTCCGGGAAGCGCCAGGGAAAGGCGAAGTTGAGCCCGTCCTCGGACATCTGGAGCCGGCCCTGGATGGAGCCGCTTTCGATGAGCAGTTCAATGGTCGGCAGGGTGAGGGGCCCCCACATGGTGCCCCTGTCGTTGCGGACCCAGTACTGCCGGACCTCACCCTCCGCCATGCGCGGCCTTGCTCCTTCGTCCTGCGAGAAAAGCGAACCCTACCGCTGTCCTCCGTCGCATCAAAGCAGAGCGCCGGAGCGCGAGCCCCTTACTTCGACTCAGGGCGCCGCGCCATCCAGTGCTGCCAGCCCGAGCGCTGCCAGACACGCCGCGTCCGCTTTCTGTTCAGCGGGCGGGTCGAAGCAGTACACCTCGCTGTCGAAGACCTTGCACAGCCCGTTCGGGGTGGACGCACAGGCCGACTTCGAGAAGGCTGTGGTGCAGTTGTACCCACACACCGGGCCCGCCTCGGTGTTCTTGCACTGCGGCGCGGGCAGTTCGCGCTTCCAGGCGCACAGGGCGGCGGGGGAGGGGTCGAAGCAGGTGATGCGGCCACTGGCCAGCTTGCACACGCCCGCGGGCGTCCGGGCGCAGCGCACTCCCTCCGAGGCGTTGATGCAGCCATAGCCACACGTCAGCTCCATGGCGTTGCTGTGGCACTGGGCGGCGGGCGTGTCCTTGCCGTACACGGCGAACACCACGGCGGGCGGGTCGAAGCACTCCACCTCGCCGCCCCGGCCCCGGCAGACGCCCGCGGGGGACTGCGCGCACTTCACCCGGCCGGGCTGCGTCGCGCAGTTGTAGCCACAGGCCACCGCCCCGTCGATGCTCTGACACTCCGGCTTCGGCAGCGCCGCGCCATAGGCCTTCTGTACGTAGGCCGGCGGGTCGAAGCAGACCGCCTGGCCGTCAATCACCTGGCAGTGGCCCTGCGGTGTCTGCGCGCAGCGCACCCGCTGTCCGTCCGACTTGCACCCGTAGCCGCAGGACACCTTGCCGTCGATGGCTCGGCACGTCGGCGTGGAAGGGTCTTGCGGAATCGGAACCGAGCCCAGGGTGAGCGCCAGCACGGTGAGGAAGGAAGCGAGCACGGGGACCTCGGCGGGGGGAGCGGAGTCGTCCCGGCATTGACGCCCAAGGGGCGTGATGACGCAAGAAGCGGGCGGTCATGGGCGGCGGGCCGGGCCCGTGGTACCCAGGCGCCGCCCGCGAGGAGGTTCACCCCGGTGGACGTGGACGTCAGTGCGCTGCACCTCATCCTGCTGTGCGTGGCCGCGCTGATTGCCGGCATGGTGGATGCCATCGCGGGAGGCGGCGGGCTCATCTCCCTCCCCGCGCTGCTGGCCGCGGGCCTTCCGCCCCACGTGGCGCTGGGCACCAACAAGGGACAGTCCGTCTTCGGCTCGTTCGCCGCGCTGGTGCGCTTCTCCCGCGCGGGGCTGGTGGATGGGAACCTGGCGCGAGTGACGTTCCCCTTCGGCCTGGGTGGGGCCTTCGGGGGCGCGGCGCTGGTGCTGCTGGTGAAGCCGGAAGTCCTCAAGCCGCTGGTGCTGGTGCTGCTCATCGCGGTGGCGGTGTTCCTCGCCTTCCGCAAGTCGCCGCGTCCGGGGGACATGCCGGAGCCCGGGCCGCCCGCGCGCGCCAGGGCCATTGGCGCGCTCATCGCGCTGGCCATCGGCACCTACGACGGCTTCTTCGGACCGGGGACGGGGACGTTCCTCATCGTGGCCTTCTCGTCCCTGCTGGGACACGGCCTGGCGCGCGCGTCCGCGGACGCGAAGGTGGTGAACTTCGCCTCCAACCTCGCCTCCGTCGCGTTGTTCGCCTTCAAGGGCGTGGTGCTCTGGAAGGTGGCGCTGCCCATGGCCGGCGCCCAATTCGCGGGCGCCTACCTGGGCGCGCACCTGGCCGTGAAGGGCGGCGACAAACTGGTGCGCAAGGTGGTGCTGGGCGTGGTGCTGGCCCTGGTGCTCAAGCTGGGGCACGACGTGGTGACGGCCTGAGCAGCCGTCACCCCGCCATCAGCCGATGTGCACCAGCAGCGCCTCCCGGCGCTTGGCCACGGCGGCCATGAACTTCTGGAGCTCCTCGAAGTAGGAGAGCAGCTCCTCCAGCAAATCCACCTCGGACTCGGGCTCGTCCCATGTCCCGGGGTAGATGTCCTGGGCCTGCATGACGGACGCGTCGTAGCGCGCGCGCAGCGTCTTCTGCGTCACCTGCTGCAGCGCCGTGGCCAGGGCCTGCACCTGGGCCGGCGTGAAGACGCGCGCGGTGCCTTCCTCGGAAGGGATGTCGCCCACGTCCTCGCCGCCACGCACCAGGAAGTCCAGCGGCGGGCTGCCTTCCCACGGCGTTCCGGTCAGCAGGTACTGGAGGCCATGCCACGCCTCGCCGATGTCCAACTCCAGGAACGCCGAGCCCTTCGGGTCACCGAAGTCCTCGTCATCGTCGACGAAGTCCTCCAACTGTTCGGGGGCCTGGAGCAGGGCAACGCGCTGGGCCTCGGTGGCGCTGCGCAGGGTGCAGAGCATCTCCATGGAGCTATTCCACCATCACCAGCTTGGCGTTGTTCTCCACGGCGGTGCCTTCCTTGGCGAACAGCTCGGTCACCTTGCCCGCCTTGGGGCTCTTGAGCTCGTTCTCCATCTTCATGGCTTCCACCACCACGAGGCCCTGGCCCTCCTTCACCTCGTCGCCCACCTTCACCAGCACCTTCACCACCTTGCCCGGCATGGGCGCGGTGACCAACTGCTTGCCCTCGACGGAGAAGGCCGCGTTGGCCGCGCGCAGCCGGAGCCGGCGCTCATCCGCCACGTCGATGCGGTTCACCTAGCCGCGCAGGAGCACGCCAAGCTCGTCGCCGTTCTCCTCGAACTCGACGTTGTACGACTGGCCGTCTACCAGCATGGACAGCGTGCCGTGCTCCAGCGCCAGCGCGTCCACCTGGTACGTGGTGGCGCCCACGGTGATTTTGAACTGGTCGTTCCCCAGGGGCTCCAGGTCCACCGGGACCGCTTCCTTCTGGCCCTGCTGCTTCGTGAAGTAACGCATGGGAGTCCTTCCGAGCTGGGGGTTAGCGGCGCGCGCGCAGCGCCAGCTTCCACGGGGAGACGCCGCCGTTGCCACCGCCCTGGCCGCCACTGGCAGCAGGCAGGGTCTTCGCGCGCTTCTGGTCCTTCTGGTACGTGTGCACCACGCTGGCCAGCAGCGCCATCTCGCTCAGCTTCGGGTCCTCCGCGCCCAGCAGCGCATCGTGCTGGCGGGTGAGGAAGCTGGTGTCGTAGTCGCCCTCGATGAACTCGGGGTGCGCCAGAATCGCCTTCAGGTAGCGGATGTTGGTGGTGATGCCCTTCACCACGTACTCGGACAGCGCGCGCTGCGTGCGGGCGATGGCCTCGCGCCGCGTGGGGGCCCACACGGACAGCTTGGAAATCATCGGGTCGTAGACGTTGGGCACCGTGTACCCGGGGAACACGCCCGAATCGTCACGCACGTTCGGTCCACCCGGCACGCGCAGGTACGTAATCTTGCCCGGGCTGGGCATGAAGTTGCGGCTCGGGTCCTCCGCGTACACGCGGACCTCAATCGAATGACCGCGCGGCGTGGGGGCTTCGGTGAGGCCGAGCTTCTCGCCCTCGGCGGCCTTGATCTGCATGGCCACCAGGTCCAGGCCCGTCACCCACTCCGTCACCGGGTGCTCCACCTGGAGGCGGGTGTTCATCTCCAGGAAGTAGAAGTTGCGGTGCACGTCCACCAGGAACTCCACCGTCCCGGCGCCCACGTAGTTGACGGCCTTGGCCGCCTTCACCGCGACCTCGCCCATCTTCGCGCGCAGCTCCGGCGTGAGGATGGGGCTGGGCGTCTCCTCCACCACCTTCTGGTGCCGGCGCTGCGCCGAGCACTCGCGCTCGTTCAGGTGGATGGTGTTGCCGTACTGGTCCGCGAAGACCTGGATCTCCACGTGGTGTGGCTTCTCCAGGTACTTCTCGATGTAGACGGCGTCGTTGCCGAAGGCGTTGAGGGCCTCGCTCTTGGCGGCGCGCCACGAGGACTCGAAGTCCTCCATGCGCTCCACCTTGCGCATGCCCTTGCCACCGCCGCCGCCCGCGGCCTTGAGCATGACGGGGAAGCCAATCTTCTCCACGTAGGCGCGCGCTTCCTCCACGGAGGGGATGGGCTCGGTGGTACCGGGCACCACGGGCACGCCCGCCTTGATCATGTTCGCGCGGGCACGCGTCTTCTCGCCCATGGAGTCCATGGCGGAGGCGGGCGGCCCGATGAACGTCAGGCCTTCGGCCTCACAGGCGCGGACGAAGGCGGCGTTTTCGGAGAGGAAGCCGTAGCCGGGGTGGATGGCATCCGCGCCAGCCTGCTTCGCGGCGTCGAGGATGCGCTGCTGCACCAGGTAGCTCTCACGCGAAGGCGGGGGCCCCACGAAGATGGCCTGGTCGGCCGTGCGCACATGCAGGGCGGAGCGGTCCGCCTCCGAGTACACCGCCACCGTGGCGATGCCGAGTTCCTTGCACGTGCGCATCACCCGGATGGCGATCTCGCCGCGATTGGCGACGAGCACTTTGCGGATCTTGGGCATGGGGCCCGTCTAGCACGGGGCGACCCTGTTTGCCGCCTCTACTTCCGGGTGTTCAGGTACTGCTCCATGTAAGCGCGAGCCTGTGTCAGCTTGGCCTCCACGAAGCGGTCGTCCTCGTCCGGCTCCGGCGGAGCGGGCGGACCCGACCGTCCAGGTTCGTTGCCGAAGTCGACCGCCGCAGCCAACAGGTTGCGTGCCGCGTTTCCGCCGCCGAAGAGGCGGGCCAGCATGCCCGTCTCGACGTCCAGCCAGCGCGCCGCCTGCCGGATGACGTCCAGAACCTCACCTTCCACGGCCTTGGACGGGCGGCCCGGGCCGCTGATGCAGGAGCGCGCGTAGCTGTGCTCGCGGTCCACGAAGAGGCCCAGCGCCCGGTCCCGGAAATCCTGCGCCAGGGCCTGACTCATGGCGTCGAGCTGCTCCTCCAAGAAGGGCTGCTCGGACTTGCGCGCCTTGCGGCCAGGGGCGGGCGGGAGCTCCAGCTCGACGGCGTGCCAGCCCGCATCGGCCAGCCCCTCTGGCGGAGGCTCCACCCACTTCACCTCGGGCGTGGCCAGGTCCACCGCTTCGCAGACGCGCTTGAGCGTCTGGCGCAGGGCGGTGAGGTTTCCTTCGACGTCGGAGAGAAAGAGGACGAGGCGACGGTGGGGCAAAATGAGATTCCTTTCCTGGCCCCTGTAAGCCCGTTCGTCACCCCCAAATTTCCCCCTTCGCGCGCGCCTGCCTGCCCTGCTGGCGACAGAGGGCGGGCAGGCGAGGGCTGAAAGAAACCTAGAGCGGGATGTTGCCGTGCTTGCGGGGGAGGTTCTCCTGGCGCTTGTCCTTCAGCAGCTCCAGGGAGCGGATGAGCTTCGCGCGCGTCTCCTCCGGACGGATGATTTCGTCGATGTAGCCCAGCTCGGCCGCCTTGAACGGGGTGGCGAACTTGTCGCGGTAGTCCGCCGTCAGCCGGGCCCGCTCAGCGGCGGCGTCCGGGGCCTTGGCCAGCTCGTTGCGGAAGATGATGTTGACCGCGCCCTCGGGGCCCATGACGGCGATTTCCGCGGTGGGCCAGGCGAAGTTCATGTCCGCGCGGATGTGCTTGGACGCCATGACGTCATAGGCGCCGCCGTAGGCCTTGCGGGTGATGACGGTGACCTTGGGGACGGTGGCCTCGGCGTAGGCGTACAGCAGCTTGGCGCCGTGGGTGATGATGCCGCCCCACTCCTGGTCGGTGCCGGGGAGGAAGCCGGGCACGTCCACCAGCGTGACGAGCGGGATGTTGAAGCAGTCGCAGAAGCGCACGAAGCGCGCGGCCTTGATGCTGGCGTCGATGTCCAGCACGCCGGCGAGCACCGCGGGCTGGTTGGCGACGACGCCCACGCTGCGCCCGTTCATGCGCGCGAAGCCGATGACGATGTTCTTCGCGAAGTGCTCCTGCACCTCGAAGAAGTGCTTGTCGTCGACGATGGCCTTGATGACTTCCTTGATGTCGTAGGGCTTGTTGGGGTTGCTCGGGACAATCGTCTTGAGCGACTCCTCGGCCCGGAACGCGTCGTCCTCGCACGGCTGGACGGGCGCCTCTTCCTGGTTGTTGGAGGGCAGGAAGGAGAGCAGCTCGCGCGTCATCACGATGGCGGCCTGCTCGTTCTCCGCCGCGAAGTGGGCCACGCCGGACTTCTGGTTGTGCGTGACGGCGCCGCCCAGCGCTTCCTTCGACACCTCCTCGTGCGTCACCGTCTTGATGACGTCCGGGCCGGTGATGAACATGTACGACGTGTCCTTCACCATCATGATGAAGTCGGTGATGGCCGGCGAGTACACCGCGCCGCCCGCGCACGGGCCCATGATGAGCGAAATCTGGGGCACCACGCCGGAGGCCAGCGTGTTGCGCACGAAGATGTCCGCGTAGCCGGCCAGGCTCTCCACGCCTTCCTGGATGCGCGCGCCGCCCGAGTCATTCAGGCCGATGACGGGCGCACCCACGCGGGTGGCCAGGTCCATGATCTTGCAGATCTTCTGCGCGTAGGCGCCCGACAGCGAGCCGCCGAAGACGGTGAAGTCCTGGGCGAAGACGAAGACCTTGCGGCCTTCCACGGTGCCGTAGCCGGTGACGACGCCGTCGCCTGGAATCTTCTTGTCGCCCATGCCGAACTCGCTCGAGCGGTGGGTGACGAACTTGTCCAGCTCACAGAAGGAGCCGGGGTCAAGGAGCAGGTCGATGCGCTCGCGGGCGGTGAGCTTGCCGGACTCGTGCTGCTTGGCGATGCGGTCGGCACCGCCACCCAGCTCGGCTTGCTTCTCCATCTTCTCGAGACGTGCGCGGAGGGGGTCCTTCTCGGGAGTCTGGTCCATGGGGCGCGTCTAGCATGATTGGGGCGGGGACGCGCTGCCTGGATTCCTGACTTCCATGGCCGGACGCATGGGGTCGTCAAGCACTGCATCCACCGCCGCCAGGTCCAGGCCGTAGCGCTGGCGGACCTCCGCCAGGGGCGACTCCCACATTTGACACCACGGTGCCCCGAAGAGCGGTCGGGCCCGTTGTCCCAGCAGCCAGCCCCGGACGATGGCGCGCATGCGCTCCTCGCGCTGAGAGAACGCGTAGAGGAGGGTGTTCGTCAGGCCGCCCGCGAGGATGCCCAGGGCGAAGGGGCTGCCCACCTGGGCCAGGCTGAAGGCCTGGATGCCCAGCTCGCCCGCCACGCTCGTCGGAAAGCCGGTGAGGACGTGCCAGACGTCATGGGATTCGAGCAGGTGCGCTCGCACGTACTCCTCGTCGGTCCGCGCCTCCAGGTAGGGCAGTGCGTCAGGGTTCACCTGGTTCGCCTCCAGGTGGTCGACGAAGGCACGTCCCAGGGTGTGTTCGGGCAGGGCGCGCAGCGCGGCCAGGTGGAGCAGGCCCACGCGCGGGCGCTCGATGAAGGCCTGGGCCGCGGAGGCGTGGCTCATCAGCCGCTCCACCAGCCGCCGCATCGCCACGGGGGGCGCGAGCACGGGGGCCAGACCCAGGACGTCCTGGAGTTTCTCCGGGTCGCGGAGGGCCCGTGCCATCCGCCATGCCGCCCGCGCATTCGCGACAGGATTCCACATGGTGCCTCCAAGGCGGGGACGCTGGGGCCGCCCCGTCCAGCGTATGTGGGAGGCGCAAGGGCGGGGCGGGGGGACCGCGGCCGTGCTCGCGGGCGGACATCCCGAAGGCCGAGGAGCGGACATTCGGGGGGCGGGCAGCCGGCCGGGCCGCTTCCAGGTCCGTGCGCGCCGGGTGGAGGGGACGGAGGTTGAAGCCATAGGAGGGCCGCCATGCGCGCCGCGCGAGGATCCTTTCAAATCGGCTCGTTCCGCGGCATTCCCGTCCGCGTCCACTTCTCGCTGTTGCTGGTCCTTCCGCTGCTTGCGTTTCTATTCGGCGGCGCCTTCCAGCGGGCGGCGGAGGTGGCCGAAGTCCCCCCGGAGCGACTCAGCGGCTCGCCCGCGCTGTGGGGGCTGGTGGTGGCGTTGGGCTTGTTCGCGTCCGTGTTCATTCACGAACTGGCGCACACCGTGTACGCGCTGCGCCGCGGCGGGAGGGTGCGCTCGATTACGTTGATGATGGTGGGCGGTGTGTCGGAGTTGACGGAGGCGCCGCCGCGTCCCCGGGATGAAGCGCTGATGGCCGCGGTGGGGCCGCTGACGAGCATCCTGCTGGCGGTGCTGCTCGGCGGCGCGACGTGGCTGCTCCAGGAGGTGCGCTCGTTCAACCTCCAGTTCGCGTTCTTCTACATGGCCAGCCTGAACCTGTTCCTGGGTGTGTTCAATCTGCTGCCCGCGTTCCCCATGGATGGGGGGCGCATCGTCCGCGCGTCGCTGGCGGGACGGCTGGGGATGGTGCGCGCAACGCAGGTGGCGTCCTGGCTGGGACGTGGGTTCGCGGTGTTGTTCGGTGTGTGGGCGGTGCTGTCGCTCAATCCGTTCCTGGTCGTCATCGCGTTCTTCATCTTCATGGGCGCGCAGGGGGAGGCGCAGCAGGTGCGGATGAAGATGACGCTGGAGCGTGTGCCGGTGGCCGACTTGATGACGCCGCGCCGGGTGGGTGTGGACGCGGGGGCGTCGCTGGAGCAGGCGCTGTGGGACTTGCGGCGTGCGAGGCTGTTGCTGCTGCCGGTGACGGAGGACGAAAGGCCGGTGGGGCAGGTGTCGCTGGAGACGGTGCGGGCCGTGCCGGATTCGGAGCGGATGACGCGCACCGTGCGCGAGGTGATGGTGCCCGCCGTGGTGGTGCGGCTGGATGAGGATGGGTGGACGGCGCTGCGGCGCATGGCCGAGGAGGAGAGGCCCCAACTCGTCGTGGTGGAGGCGGATGGGGTGCTGGCGGGGACACTCGACGTGAACGATGTGCAGCGCGGTATGGCGCTGTATCAGGCGCGCGAGGAGCGCAGCGGTCAGCAGGATCGGCGGTGGCGGCAGGAGCGGCCGGCGTAACGGGACTCAGTCCGTCACGAACCACAGGCCCACGGTGCCGCCACCCTGCTGCGAGAAGATGGCGTCGCTCGTTTGGAGTTCATGTTCGGCGGCGTGCTTGAACAGCAGCTCTCCGGTTGGAAAGCGGTGGACACCGAAGCCTCCGCAACCGCCCCGCGAGGCCGCGAGCAAGGTCCCATCCGGGTTGAATGACAGGTTACAGGGACGGCAGAAGCCCTGGACCTCCTCCGCGATGCGGCACGCGTCGAGGTCTACCCGCGGCACTTCATGACCGTGGGCCTGGCTTGGGTGGAGTCATGCCGCCACGCGAACGTCGGACGGTGCAGCGCCGGTCTTGTGCTTCCCGGCGAAGGCCCAGGGGAGCTGGCACTCATCCTGCGCGCGCAGGGGGCGAGCGTGATGTCCATGGCGGCATCCCAGCGCTTGGGTGCACTGGGGAACGGTCACCCGGCACAGTGAGTCTCTGCTTGTGTTGCCTACCTGGTGCGTTGCATATGGGATGCGCAGGGCGGCATCCAGGCCACTTTCAGACGAGGCAGATGCCCGGTGTTGCCATCGCGGGCTCCCGCCTCGGCGATGTGCCCTCGATAGCGGACGTGTTCCGCAGGGAGGAGGAGCCGCGGGTTCGGGTGATTGCCGTGGGCGAGCCCGGAGGCTGGCTGCGTGAAAGGAGGGTTGTCCATGCATGAGGCGTGTGTAAGCTGCTATTCATGGAAAACGAGCCATCCTTGCATTGTTGCGCGATGTGGGGCCCGCTGGCAGCCATTGTTCTCTCGGCGCTGGGGTGTGGCGGGAGCGCTCATTCCACCGCGGCCCGTCAGCCCGTGTACCTGGCCCAGGCGCAGTGCGGCCCCATGGATTCGACGGTGAGTTGCTGCGTGAAGATGCACCCGGCCACGCCTGAGCGCTGCGGGCTGACGGCCTCGGAGGCGAGCAAGTACCTGGTTCCGATGAAGGCCGTCGAGTCCGCGTCCGAGGCCAGCGAAGAAGCCATCCCCGGGTGGAAGCAGGTGTGCATCGACGCCTATGCCCAGTGTCAAGAGCAGGCCTGGTCAGGCTCTTGTTACGACTGCTTCCGGTATTGCGAAGGGCAACACGAATGGCCCGTGGATAAGTGCCGCCGTCGCAAGGGAGGCGAGTGAGTCCATGGCCGAGTCGATTGATTGGGACCCGGTGCGTGAACTGGCGCGTCGCGTGGAGGCCGGTGAGGCGCTGTCGCTGACGGCCGAGGTGCGCGCCTTGCTCCTCCGCTCGGCACGAGAGGTGGGCATTCCCGAAGAGGATGCACATGCCGCCGTCGCGGGTGTTGCCACGGCGACGGCGCTTCTTCACGAGACTCGCCGCCGCATTCGTGATGGCTCGCAACGTCTCATGCGCGCGCTGACGGGGGCCCGCCGGCTTCGGGACGCGGGCGACGCCGCTGGCGCGCGCGCGCTACTGGAAGACGTGCTCGCGGTGGAGCAGGTGCCCCTCTATCGCGAGCAGGCCGAGTTGGCCCTGGAAGACATGGAGTGAGTTGCCTGTCACATTCGGACAGGCTCTCAGTCGCGCTGAAGGAGCTGATT
The DNA here is from genome assembly GCF_006518205.1 of Myxococcus sp. CA005. Classification (NCBI taxonomy): domain Bacteria; kingdom Pseudomonadati; phylum Myxococcota; class Myxococcia; order Myxococcales; family Myxococcaceae; genus Myxococcus; species Myxococcus sp. CA005. Next base: position 12,154 of record NZ_SRLV01000103.1, read on the forward strand.
CTTCACGGGCGCCATGCCTGGCTTCGAAGCCAGTCAACAAGGCGTCGTGGGTGGGGCCCCTTCGCCGCGCTCAGGCCGCTGCCGCGCTCCCGCCGTAGTAGTGCTGGCTCAGTTCCGCCTCGCTGTTGAAGCGCGGGTACTGCCCTTGCTTCAGGGAGGAGGCGTCCGGAAGCGCGTTGGCGTTGGTGCGCTCCAGCATGTCCGCCAGGAATCGCGCATAGGCCTCACGCGGCGCCACACCCGGATAGAAGTGGTTCAGCGCGAGCCCCGCGACGTTCACCCGCAGCACCCGCGGTCCCTCGTTGGCGCTCCCCCAGGAGAGCACCAGGTCGGTGAGCACGGTTTGTCGCGGCGACGTCCCCGGCGGCCCGGCGACGGGCAGCATGCCCACGGCAATCGCCAGCACCTCCGTCATGGCCATCGTCCGGCGCTGGCCATTGGCTGCCTCCACGGTGAGGGCCATGGCCGTCATGCCCACGATGCGGCAGGGAAAAACGCGCGGCGGCGCGGGTGGTGCGTCCACGGTGGGCGTTGGCGCAGCGTCCCGTTTCTTCCATGCGTTCTCTTCCAGCACCCGCGTGATTTCGGCGTCCAGCTCCCGGACCCGGTCACCCGCAGACGCGGCTTCTCCCGTCAGCAGCGGCTTGGCGCGCGCGAGGTAGTCTGCTGCCCGCTCGAGGTCCTTGTAGTGCGCCATTCGCAGCTCCGTGGCGCGGATGAGCGCGCGCACCGCGATGATGCCCGCGCCCCCGCCCGCCACGCTGTACAGGGCTTCCGTCGTCTCCAACGAAGCCGGCGGCGCGTCTTCCGTGTCCAGCGCCTGTGCCAGCTTCCACGCGGAGGCGGGCCGCAGCGCGTCGATGGGCAGCAGCGAGACCAATGGCTCCATCGCGAACCACAGTGCGTCCGTGGAGGCGCGGCCCGCGAGCGTATGGAGCGCCCGCTCCACCCGCGCCGTGCCGGCCTGCGTCTTGCCGTCCTCCAGGTCCATGCGGCCCAGCGACAGCAACGCGTCGGTGTGGTCCGGCTGGGTCTTCAGCAAGCGCTGGAAGCCCGCGCGTGCGGCCGTGCGGTCTCCCTTGTCGAGTGCCTCCTGGGCCTCCGCCAGCCGCGGGTCGGCTACCCAGCCGCCCTGCTTCGCGGCGAGTGCGGGCGCCACCACCCGTTCCTCCAACTGCGTGACGCGCAGCAGCGACGCGCCCGCGAAGCCGAAGACGAAACCGCCGATGTGGGCCATCACCGCGACGCCCGTGTTGTTGCCCAGGAGGTAGTAGTTCAGCACCTCGTTGCCGAACCACAGGCCGCCCCAGACCCAGCCGGGAACGGGGAAGGTGCCGCGGAAGATTTTCAGCAGCCAGACGAAGTAGCCGATGCGGACCCGTCGCTGGGCGAAGCGCAGACAGAAGGCGCCCATGCACGCGGCCACGGCGCCGGAGGCGCCCACCATCACCGACTCCGATGAGGGGTCGATGGCATAGTGGGCCACGCCGGCCACGAGCCCGCCCACGACATAGAAACCCGCGAAGAGTGGCCGGCCCCAGGCATCCTCGAGCAGCAGGCTGGTCACGTAGAAGAACAGCAGGTTCCCCAGCAGGTGCATCCACCCCAAGTGGAGGAACATGTACGTGAGCCAGCCGGGCTGGGCGAGTCCCCGCGCGGGCACCAGGGAGAAGCGCGAGAGCAGGCTCGAGTCGTGCTGGGCGATGAGCTCCTCGCAGCGCTCATTCAGTCCCTGCTGCCGGTTCGTCACGCTCTCCGCTCCGTCGGATTCCGCGACGCGTTGGTGCATGTTGCGCACCAGCCTCCGGCCCGAATCGGACAGCAGCCGCTCCGCACACGCGGGAGGGAACTCCAGGTCCGGGTGCTCGAGCGACTGCTCCAGCAGGGAGCGCAGCTCGTTCTCACCCACGCCCAGGGGATTGGACGGAATGACCCAGGAGATGAAGAAGGCCACGATACAGATGGCCGCGATGGTGATGGACACCCGAGGCAGCCGCTCCAGCTCGGTGTTGTCCACCCCCAGGGGCAGGAACAGCATCATGGCGTGGTTTCCCCCTCGTGCTTTGAGGGCCTGACATATCACGACGGAGGCTCGCAACGGCGCGCCACCTCGTCCCGCCGCTCCAGATTCGAGCGTCTACTGCGGAGGCAGCGGCCAGGTCAGGGACACACGGTGGGCGCCACCAGGAGCGGCGTCCATCCACCCGGTGATGCGCTCGCTGCGCGCCAGCAGCGGCCCCAGCTCCGAGCTGGCCGCGAAGAGGGCGGCAAGCACCTCATCCGCCAGGATGTCCGTCAGGGAGATTTGCGCCAGGCCTCGCGCGACCCGCTTGGGGTCCAACGCGAAGTCCACCGGGTGCTCCGTCTTCGTGCCCGTCTCCGTCAGCGCCGCCAGCGTGGCCTGGGTCACCGACTCGTCGTTGCCCAGGACGAGCTGCTTGCCCTTGATGCGCACGAACACGTTGCCGCCCTTGAGCGGGAGCTTCCAGCCGTCCTCCAGCACCAGCACGTCCGGGAACTTGCCCAGCGGGGCCAGCGCGGCCTTCACCGCCTCGACGTTCGTCACCTCGGCGGCCACGGCCTGGCGCACCGCGAAGAAGCGCGTCGACATCGCGCGCAGTGAGCCGCGCACCTGGACGTGGTCCATGTTCACCAACATGTGGCCAGTGAGCTGCTTCGTCACGGCCTTCGCCATGGACACCATCTGCTCCTTCGGGCACGTGGGGCACAGGACCTGGAGCGTGGAGCGCATCGTGTCCACCGTCTGGAACACCCCCATGGGAGAGATGGACGCCCGCGAGGAGAGCAGTCCCTCCGAATTCATCGCCGCGTAAGGGCTGGTGCCTCGCGCCTGGAAGACTGGCAACTGCAACTTCGTCGTCACGCCATCCACCTGCAGCGCGTTGGCCGTTCCGTCCAGGCCCACCACCGTGTTGCCCGACACGACGAATGCCACGCCCGGTACCTTGCCCAGCCGGGCATCTCGCGCGGGCGCCTTGCCCACCAGCCGGACGGACTCCTTGAGCAGGTCCGCGCCGCCGCGCTCGATGGCGCCGAAGGCGCAGACCTCCTTGCCCTTCAGCGCGTAGCCCATGCTGCCGCCCATGTCGCGGTCGACATGCACCGTCGTCACCCCTCCACGCGTGGTGGGCTTCGCTTCGGCGCCGCCCGCGGCGGTGATGGCTTCGGCGGCCTTCGCCTGGAACACCTTGGCGTCGGCCACTCGCATGCAGGACACGCGCCCGTCTTTGCGCATGGACACGGTGGCTGGACCGGCCGGATCCAGGCCGAGCTCGGACAGGGACTGGGGCCGCGTGGGGTCGACGGCGAGGAAGGGGTGCAGCTCCGTCCGCCACGCCGAGGGACGCAGCAGCGCGGCGTGCTGGCCCGCGCGCTCCAGGAACGCAGCCAGACCCGTCAGCGCATCCACCTTCGGCACATGGACGAGCGTCTGCGCCGAAGCGGCGGCACGGGGAGCGGGGGCCGTTGCCAGGGTGGCGGCCAGGACGAGCGAGGAGAGCATGTCTCCGTGAGAGCAGCCGGGCTCCCACGCTGTCAAGGAGGGACTCGCAGGGGCTCTGGCCCTCACCGTGGCCCAGGCGCCGCGCCGCACGCCGCCCCAGCGTGCGACCTCCGGCGAGTCACGCCACGATACCGGGCCGATGTCCGTGCCTGCTGTGCCGCATCCGGCCTACAGGCGGCCGGCGTTGGCCCACTCAATCATCCGCTCCGCCAGGTCCTCGGCGTCGCGGCGCAGATGCACCAGTTGGAGCACGTGGTCATCCGTGCACGCCAGCGCCATGCGCAGCACGAGCGAGTCGGCGAAGCGCAGCACCTGCGCGATGCTGATGCAGTCGCGGTCCTCGCTGGTCCCCGCGAAGCGCGCCGCGTCCGCGTCCATCGTCAGGCCTTCCGCCAGCAGCGCCTGCACCAGCGCGGCACGCGCCACCGGGTGCTCGTATTCCGCCGCGTCGCGTAACTGGCGGCGCCACGGCTGCGACTCCCAACGCACCAGCGACGCGTCCTTGGCGCGCTTCACCGGCTGCGTGCGCTTCTTCTTCCAGAATCCCCCAGCAAGCACCGGCCTCGAGACGTTCATCTCCATCACTGCCCCCTCTCCACTACGGGGTCCATCCACAGGCATGAGCGACATGGATGCTGCTCCGTCGGTACCGCGCGTGCTGCTTCCGAGCCCACCCGGCGCGGCGGCGGCGGGCCTCGTTGCTGCTGCCCTTTATTACGGCGAGTCGGCATTTCCTTGACTCACCCCACGGCGCCAAAGGGTTTCATCCGGGCGCCATCCCAGCGTTGACAGGGGGCGGGGGGCTCGGGACAGTCCCCGCGCCATGCCGACCTACCCCTCCACACCCCGTGAGGCGTTTCACCTGCTGCGCGCACTGTCCGAGGACCTGTCCCATGCGGACAGGCGCCCGCGCGCGCTGGCCGAGCTCCGAGAGCTGGCGGAGCTGTCTCGCCACCAACCCGAATCCGCGCCACTGCGGCTGGTGACGGTGACGGTGACGGTGGGCGCTTCGCAGGAGCGGTTGGAGTTGTTCCTGCTGCCATCCATCTTCGCTCCGGAGGCGTGGGCCTACACCTTCCTGGAGGGACTGCTGAGCGTCCCGCTGGATGAGTACGCGGGAAAGCGGCTGGTGGAAGTCGGCGCGGGCTCGGGATGGATTTGCATCGCGCTGGCAAAGTTCACCCGGCTGGCGCACGTGCATGGCGCGGACCTCAATCCGCATTCGCCCGTGGTTGCGCGCTGCAACGCGTGGCTCAACGGAGACGAGGCGCTGGCGTCGCGTCTGTCCTTCGGGGAGAGCGACCTGTTGCGCGGGATTCCTTCGGATGCCCCATGGGACTTCGTGGTGGGCTGTATTCCGCAGGTCCTCCGGGGCGAGGAGGATTTGCCATCCGAGCTGTCCCAGGCCGACGAGCAGGCGCTCTACGACTTGTCCAACTACTGCACGCTGCAGAACGTCTACGAGGACCACTTCGGGCTCGGGCTCATCGCGCGATTGCTGGACGAAGCGCCGGAGCGGCTGTCGCCCACCGGACGGCTGCTGCTCAACCTCGCGGGCAGGCCAGGGCGCGTCATCATCGAGCGGATGTTCACCCGCCGCGGCTTCGACACGCACGTGCGGGTGGCCCGCCGGGTGATGCAGGCGGCGGACACGGACATCCGTCCTTTGGTGGCGCTGGAGCAGCGAACCGGCCGCGAGTTCGAGTTCTTCATGGAAGCGCGCAGCCCGGAGCCGCTGCGGGCGGCCACCGCGCTGGGCTGGCTCCAGGCCGGGAATCCGGTGTGGCACGAGGTGGCGGTGTGGGAGGCGCGGCTGGCGCTGCCTCGCGAGACGCTGGCGCTGCGGGCCGCTCTGCGCGCGCTGGGCGCTTCTGCGTTGCAGGAGGAGCTGGACCTGGGCGCCGCGTCGGCGGAGCAGTTGGGCTTCGTCGCCGACCTGGCGGCGCGGCTGGCGCGGGGCCCGCTGATGCCCTACGCGCACGAAGCGGGTGACGCGTCCTTCCGCCGGCAGGTGGTGCGCTACCTGGACCGGTACTTCGGGCTGCGGCTGGCGGAAGAGGAGGTCTTCGTCGCGCCCGAGCGCGAGCAGGCGGTGTACTCGCTGCTGATGGCCACCTGCGACGCGGGTGACGAGGTGCTGGTGTCGCGCAACCTCCATCCGCTCTACGCCCGTGCGCTGGAGAAGGCGGGGGTGCGCGCCACGGTGACACACACGTCGCTCGCGGAGATTCGCCGGCTGTTGTCCGCGTTCGACGTGAAGATGGTGCTGCTCACGGTGGAGAAGGGGGAGCGCACCAACCTGTCCGTGCTGCGCGACATCGTCGCGGAGGCGGCGCGCCGGGGCATCTGGGTGGTGCTGGATGAAAGCGCCTTCTTCAACATCACCGGCGGTGTGGAGCCGCACACGCTCTTCGAGTTCCTGGCCCGTGAGGCCCATGCCCCCAACCTGGTGGTGCTCTATGGCCTCATCAAGAACGCGGTGTGGCCGGACCTGGAGCTGACGCTGCTCATGCCGGTGCCGCAGCCGCTGCGGGGAGATTTGGAAGCCGCGGCGGAGGTCACCTACTCGCGCATCAGCACCCTGGCGCAAGCGTTCTACGAGCGCACCTTCGCTGACTTGCTGTCGTTCCGCATTTCCTTCGCGGAGCCGGAAGCGCCCGCGCCGCGCAGGCCTCCGGTGGTGACGCTGCCCCGCTCGCGACGGATGGCGCGGCTGATGACCTTCCCCGCATTCGCGCCCAAGGTGTTCCGCGAGGACGACGCGGAGCTGGTGCGTCTGGATTACGGAGAGAACGAAGGGCCGCTTCCGCCTCCCTTGGTGGAGGGCCTCATCGCCGCCGGTGTCGCGCCGCGCGAGCCCGCACCGCAGACAGGGCTGGCCGAGGCGGTGTCGGCCTTCCTGCTGGAGTCGCGCGCGGTGCGCTACGCGCCGGACGAGCTGGCGGTGGCGCCGGGCGTGTGGCCGCTCATCCACCACCTGGGCGTGGCGCTGCGCCAGCGGCTGGGACGCACGCCGCGCGTCTATGTGTCGACGCCGTGCTACGGCGTGTTGCCGCCCACCTTCGTCTCCGCGGGGTGTGACGTGGAGCAGGGGCCACTGTCGGGGCTGTTGGCCCGGCGAGGGCAGGGCGGTGGCGTGCCGGATGCCATCGTCGTGTCGCAGCCGTCGAACCCCTCCGGTGTCTACCTGGCCCGCGAGGAGCTGGTGGCCCTGGCCACCTATGTGGTGGAGCAGCGCTGTCTGCTGGTCTCGGACGAAATCTTCGGACTGGTGAACCTCACCAGCCCCACTGCGGAGACGGTTCCCAGCCCCGTGACGCTGGAAGGCGCGGTGCCCGGCATCGGCGCCCGCACGGTGCTGCTGGGAGGACTGTCCAAGGAGTTCGCGGCCGGTGGGCTCCGCGTGGGATGGCTCGCGACGAAGGACCGGGCGCTGGCCGCGGCGGTGCGTGACAGCGGCCCTGGGGTGCTCCACCTGATGACGGCGCGCGCTGCGGCGTACCTGTATGCGGCATATGCCCGCAGTCCGGATGGCCAATTGCTGTACTCCGCACGGCACCGCACCCTGCGGTCCTACCTGGTGAAGATGCGGCGGGAACTGGCGGAGAAGCGCGAGCTGCTGGCCGGGGCGCTGCCAGGGGATGGGCGCTCGGACGCGGGGGACGCGGGCGGACTCTTCTTGTCGCCTCGGATGACGACATGGCTGGGGCAGGAGGTCGACGGGGTGCGGCTCACGCCGGAGAACCTTCCTCGCGTGGTGTACGAGCACACGCACGTCGTCCTGAATGGAGGCTCGTGGTGTGGGGATCCAGAGCGGGTGCGGGCCGTGTTCTCGATTCCACGGGACGCGCTGCTCCGGGCGCGTGAGCAGCTCTTGCGCTTCGGCGCGAAGCTGCGCGGCGGGCCGTCCGAGTCCTGAAGCGCGGGCCCCGCACGGACACTGTCCGGGGCACATCGCTTGCCTCCGACTGAAAGGCGGGTCGCGAGCAGATGGGGGCGGCCGTCACAATTCCGCCTCCGGGCAGCGGCGCCGGTACCTGGGGGGGCGTGGGATGGCCGAGCCGGCGCAGCGCAATGCCATCGAGTTGGTGAACGTCCACAAGTCCTTCGGCGCCCAGCACGTGTTGCGGGGCGTGGACCTGGTGGTGCCCACGGGCACCACGTGCGTGCTGCTGGGCGTGTCGGGCTCCGGGAAGACGGTGCTGATGAAGCACCTGGACGGCCTGCTGCGTCCGGACCGCGGCACGGTGCGCGTGGACGGCGAGGACCTGGCCTGGCTGGATGCCGCGGGGCTCGAGCGCGTGCGCCGCAAGATGGGCATCCTCTTCCAGGGCGGCGCGCTCTTCGACTCAATCACCGTCGAGGACAACGTCGCCTTCCCGCTGCGCGAGCGACTCCATCTGGTGGAGAGCGAGGTGCGTGAGCGCGTGCAGCGCGTGCTGGCGCTGGTGGGCCTGGAGGACGCGGCGAAGCAGCGCCCGGGCGAGCTGTCGGGCGGCATGCTCAAGCGCGCCGCCTTTGCTCGCGCCGTGGTGCTGGAACCGAAAATCCTTCTCTATGACGACCCTACCGCGGGGTTGGACCCGCTGAGGACCCAGTCCGTGGTGGACGTCATCCTCACCGGCAAGCACCGGCTCCATGCCTCGGCGCTCGTCATCACCCCGGACGTGGCCTCCGCCTTCCAGGTGGGTGACAACCTGGCGCTGCTCCATGAAGGACGCATCATCGAACACGCCCCGCCCGAGGCCTTCCGCCAATCTCAACACCCCGCGGTCCAGGCCTTCCTCCATGACTGGCTGGCGCGCCGTGCGCGCGCTTCCGGGCACACGTCACCGCCGCTGCATTGAGCGCGAGGCTGTTCACCGGGGGACACTCATCCCGTCCCATCGCTGGATGGCTCTGAACCAGTAAGTCATGCATGCTCAGAAATCCCGGTGCTTTGTCACGCCGGGAGGCCCGTCCGAAGGACCCACGCATCCGGGGGGATGCCACATGCCCAATCTGCTCGACATGCCTCGCCAGGCATTGATGGACCTGCGTTCACGGCTCAGCCATTCGACGCTCGTGTCCCAGCTACCGCGCAACGTCGTGCCGGACAGTCTGTCCCTGTCCAGTCCGGCGCCTCAGGATTTCGCGCTCGCGGACCCGGAGCGGGTGGAGGGATGGCGGAGAGCCTGCGAACGGTATGTGCGGCCCGGGCAGGTCGTCATGGATGCATGCACCGGAACGGGCCTGCGGACCTTCCTGGCGGCCAGCCGTCAGCCGAAGAAGCTGTACGCGGTGGATGGCTCGCGGCTGCTGGACACGGCGCAGTGGGTGGCGCGTCGCAACGGGCTGGAGAACATCGACTTCGTGCGCGCGCAGCCCTGGCAGTACCAGATGCCGGAGAAGGTGGACGTCCTGCTGCATGAGTTGCTGGGCGACGCCCTCTTCGACGCGGGGCTGGTCCCTCGCATCCTGGACCTGCGCAACCGGGTCCTGAAGCCCGGGGGCCGCATCCTGCCCAACCGCTTCGAGGTCTTCGTGGAGCCGGTGCAACTGCGGGACGAGGCGTGCATCCCCTTCATCTGGAGCCAGCGCTTCCCCAGCGTGGACTACAGTTGCCTCCAGACGCTGCGCGAGGCGATGAACCCGTCCTACTTCACGCGCGTCATCCGCTCCTACGAGGTGGACCACCTGTTGTGCGACCCGGAGCCCGCCTTCGCCTTCGACCTGGAGACGATGGTGGCCGACGGCCTGCCGCACCGCGTGCGCTTCTCCCGGCCAGTGGTGGACGAGGGGCGCGTGGACGGTTTCTGCCTCTTCTACAAGGTGGCCTTCGACGCGGAGCTGTCCTTCAACGTGTCGCCGCTGCGAGGGCAGAACTACGCGGGGATGATGCTCTTGCGCGTGGACTCGCGGGAGTTCGAGCGCTTCGACACGCTGTCCTTCGAGCTGGACATGGTGGAGCACGCCGACGTGCGCACCTGGCGCTGGCAGTTCACCTGAGAGCAGAGTCCCCACCCGCAGTGCTGGCGGGTGGACAGCTCCCGCGGTGGGGAGGGTCCGCGCGAGCAGAGGGCGTGGCTAGCTTGCATCGAGGCATGTCCTCTTCTCGACTCCTCCCCGTCCTGTTCCTGGTGCTGGGCGCCGCGCTTCCAGCCGTGGCCCAGCCGTCCTCGCCGCAGCGTCCGCGCACGGTGGCCGGCGTGTGCGGCGCCACCAACTGGGCCTGCGTGGCCGAGTGCATCGACGCCGAGTGCGTCGACACCTGCATGCGTCAGGACTGTGAGCAGGCGCTGGAGCGGCTCAAGACGTGTACCCAGAAGGCGGGCTGCGCGCCGAACGATACCGAATGTGGGCCGAAGGCCTGCCTGCCCATCTGCCAGCGCTCCTTCGAGCCCGCCCCACTCAGCCCCGAGAAGGAAGTCCCGGCGCCGTGCGAGGGCGTGACGGCACCCGGGGCGGCGCCTCCCAAGGCGTTGGTGGGGACCTGGACGCTGGTGGCCGCCAGCCTGCCGGAAGACGAAACCGTGCGGGAGGAGCGCATCGAGGCCAGGCCTCGTTCGGACTACGCGCGCTCGTTGCAGGTGACGCCGTCGGGCTGCTTCGTGCTGCGCACCTCGCTGGAGGCCGCGACGCTGGGGCAGGGCAACTCGCTGGTGGTCCGCGCCTGGGGCACGCTGGACGTGTCGGGCAAGGACCGGGTGCGGCTTCGCACGCGGGACGGCCAGGCGGTGGGCCCGGTGTGTGGCGACAAGCGGGTGATTCCCCTGACGGGACCGAAGCTCAAGTTTCTAGGGAACGCCTATGTCTGGGACCTGGAGAAAGGCGTCCTCACGTTGATGGTGGACGACGAGACGAAGCAGACCTTCCAGTTCGAACGTGCGACCCCGGAGAGCGGAAAGAAGTAGAACGGCCTTCTCCGGGAGGTCGTGAGACATGGCGGCGCAGGAGCGGATGTCGAGTGTGGACGCGCTGTGGTTCCACATGGAGGAACCCGCCAACCTGATGATGATTACCGCCGTGCTCTGGTTCGAGGGCCGGCTGGACTTCGAGCGGCTGCGGACGGTGGTGCGGGAACGGCTGGTGGAGCGCTACCCCCGCTTTCGCCAGCGCGCGGTGGCGGGACTCGTGGGCCTGCCGCAGTGGGAGGAGGTCGCCGAGCTCGACCTGGACTGGCACCTGTCGCGGCTCGACGTGCCCCCGCCCGGGGACCGCGCCGCGCTGGAGTCGTTGGTGGGGGAGTGGATGAGCACGCCCCTGGAGCGCTCCCGGCCGTTGTGGCAGTTCCATGTCATGTCGGCCGCGGACGGGCGCGACGTGCTGCTGGCGCGGCTGCATCACTGTCTCGCGGACGGCATGGCCCTGGCGCGGGTGCTGCTGACGCTCACGGATGGGGCGGAGGCGGAGATGGCCGCCGAGGCGCCCGAGCCCACGTCGAGGCCCTCAACCGGTGGGCTCGCGAGCTGGGTGCGCGGGGCTCGGGCGGTGGCGGGGACCGCGCGCGCGGTGTGGCGCAAGGGCGCGGAGCTGGCCGCGGAGCCGATTCTCGTGGGCGACCTGCTGGTGCAGGGGGCTCGGGGCGCCGCGGCCATGGGCAAGTTGTTGGTGATTCCGCCGGACCCGCGCACGTCACTGCGGGGGCCGCTGGGGACGCAGAAGCGCGCCGCCTGGTCGGACCCGGTGCCGCTGGAGCGAGTGAAGGCCGTGGGCCGCGCGCTGGGCGGCACGGTGAATGACGTGCTGCTGGCGGCGGTGGCGGGCGCGCTGCGGCGCTACCTGGAGTCGCTGGGGGAGCCACCCGAGGACCTGCACGCGCTGGTGCCCGTGAATCTGCGGCCTCTCGACGTGCCCGTGCCTCGCGAACTGGGCAACCACTTCGGCGTCGTCTTCCTTCGGTTGCCCGTGCAACTGGGCACGCCTCAGCGCCGATTGCAGGAGCTGGTGCGGCGGATGGAGCGGCTGAAGCGCTCGCCGGAGGCGGTGCTGACCTTCGGCGCGCTGGAGTTGCTGGGGTACACGCCAGCGGCGCTGGAGCGGTGGGTGGTGGATACCTTCGGCTCCAAGGCCTCGTTGATTGCCACCAACGTGCCCGGCCCGCGTGCGGCGGTGTCCCTGGCGGGCAGCCGGCTGGAGGGCCTGACGTTCTGGGTTCCCCAGACGGGCCATCTGGGGCTGGGCGTGAGCCTCTTCAGCTACGCCGGGCAGGTGACGGTGGGCGTGGCGGCGGACGCGGGCCGGGTGACCGACCCGCATGCGCTCATCCAGGCCTTCCACGAGGAGCTGGATGCGCTCGCGACGGAGCGTGACTGAGGGCTGACTACAGCAGCCCGTACTCCTCCAGCTTGTTGTAGAGCGTGCGCCGGCTGATGCCGAGCAGCCGCGCCGCCAGCGTCCGGTTGTCGCCCGCGCGCTTGAGCGCATCCGCCATCGCCTGGCGCTCCATCTCCTTGCGCTGGGACTCCAGTGTCCGGGCGGAGTCCGTGACAGGCACCGTTGGCGCTTCCAGGGCGCTGACGGAAGGTGTCGCGGCGAAGGGGGCGGGGGCCAGGCCTGGCTGGCGCGCCAGCTCTTGAAGGACTTCCCGCCCGCCAATCACCTGCGTGTCGGAGAGCACCACCAACCGCTCCAGGAAGTTCTGGAGCTGGCGCACGTTGCCGGGCCACGGCTGGGCCCGCAGCGCCGCGAGCCCGTCGGTCATGAGGGTGAAGGGCGGGCGCCCGTTCGTCTTCGCGTGGACCTCCAGGAAGTGCAGGGCCAACGGCTCGATGTCGTCCGGGCGTTCGCGCAGGGCCGGTATCCACACGGGCACCACGTTGAGGCGGTAGAAGAGGTCCTCGCGGAAGCGGCCTTCCTTCACACGCTCTTCCAAGGGCTGATGCGTGGCCGCCACGAAGCGGACGTCCACCTTCACCGTCTGCGTGCCGCCCAGCCGCTCCAGTTCGCGCTCCTGGATGACTCGCAGCAGCTTCACCTGGACCGCGGGGGAGATGTCGCCCACCTCATCGAGGAACAGCGTGCCGCCATGGGCCAGCTCCACGCGCCCCGGCTTGCGCGTGGCGGCGCCCGTGAAGGCGCCCTTCTCGTAGCCGAACAGCTCGCTCTCCAGCAGGGTGTCCGGCAGCGCCGCGCAGTGCAGCTTCACGAAGGGGCCATCCCGCCGGGGACTGGCGTCGTGAACGGCCTTGGCTGCCAGCTCCTTGCCCGTGCCGGACTCGCCGCGCAGCAGCACCGTGGCTGTACCGGCGGCCGCCTTCGCCAGCACGGCCTGTACGTCCGCCATGGCCCGGCTCCGGCCGATGAAGCCACCCGTGGGCCGCACCTGCTGGCGCGCCTCCTCGCCCTGCGCGCGCAGCAGCGCCTTGCGGACGGTGAAGAGAATCTCCTCCCGGTCGAAGGGCTTGAGCACGAAGTCCGCGGCGCCCGCCTTCATCGCCTCCACCGCCAGCGGCACCGTGCCGTGCGCGGTGAGGAGGATGACGGGCACGTCCGGCCAGCCGCGCGCCACCTCCGCGAGCACCTGCAGGCCATCCATGCCCGGCATGCGCACGTCGCTCACCACCACGTCCACCGGCTTGCTTGCCAGCAGCGCCAGGGCTTCCTGCCCGTCGCGCGCCGCATGCGTCGTCAGGCCCGCCTGCGTCAGCAGGGCGCCCAGCACCTTGGCCACGGCGGGGTCGTCGTCGACCAGCAGCACCGTGCCTCTCAATGATTCGTTCACGCGGCTTCTCCCACGCCTGCGCCGCCCAGGCTCGCGTCCGTGACGGGCAGGCGCATCCGGACCACCGTACCGCGCCCCTCCCGGCTTGTCAGGAGCACCTCGCCGCCATGCGCTTCCACCACGCGCCGGACGAAGGCCAGCCCCAGGCCGCTGCCCGAGGCCTTGGTGGTGAAGAAGTCGTCGAAGGCACGCTCGCGTGTTCGAGCGTCCATGCCCTCGCCGGTGTCCTCTACCTCCATGGCCACGTCGGCACCGTCACGCAGCGCGCGCACGGTGAGGGTGCCACCTCCCGGCATTGCTTCGCAGGCGTTGCGCACCAGGTTCTCCAGGGCGTTGGCCAGCAGGTCCTGGTCCCCCGCGCAGGGGGGCAGGCCGGCGGCCAGCTCCCGGATGATGACGACCTTGCCCGGGCTGGCGAAGACCTGGAGCGACAGCACGCCCTCCACCAGCCGGCGCAGGTCCACCGGCTTTGGCAGGGGCTCCACGCGCGCCAGCCGCTGATACGTGTCCACCACCCGGTCCAGGCGCTCCACCTGCTCCAGCAGCAGGTCCAGGAACTCGCCTTGCCCGTCCCACGAACGCCCGCGCGCGTGCTCCTCCTTGAGGTACTGCGCGGCGCCCTTCATCGCGGCGATGGGGTTCTTGAGGTCGTGCGCCATCTGCGCGGAGAAGCGGCCCAGCGTGGCGAGCCGCTCCAGTCGCTCGCTTCGGCTGACGTAGGCGGTGACGCCCCGGCGGGTCGCCGCCACCAGGGCGAACGTCACCGCCGTGGTGCAGATGATGAGCGTGCCCGCCTGCGCGACGAAGAGCCGCACCACGGCGAGATAGGCCAGCACCCCCAGCCCCGCGATGCCCGCCGCGTGCAGCGCGAGCCGGGGCGCACCCGGGTCGTCTCCGAAGAGGCCGAAGCGCAGCGCCGCGGTGGCCATCACCGGCAAGCCCAGGAGCGTGCCCACGTGGCCGAGCCGCACCACCTCCAGGCCCAGCTCCGCCGCCAGCTCCGTCATCAGCAGGGCCACCACCAGCGTGAGCCCCAACAGCACCAGGCCCGCGCGGGCGCGCTCGTCCGGGTGTCGCGAGTGCAGCACGTGGAATCCCAGGAGCGCGAAGCCTCCACCGAGGATGGGAATGGCCAGCGCGGAGACGAGCAGCCCGAAGCGCAGCGTGAGCAGGTGCGCCTCCAGCGTGGGGGCGCCCAACGCCACCAGCATGGCGAGCGCCAACGCGCCGAAGAGGGCATAGGCCCCGTACATGGCCCAGGCGAGGCTTCGTCGCCGTCCCACGAAGGACAGGATGAAGTGCAGCGCGCACGGCACCGTCATCAAGCCCGCGGTGAAGCCCACCAGCCGCCAGCCGTCCTCGTCCGCGCGCACCAGCGCGAAGCCGGAGAAGTTCCACGTCGACAGGGCGATGGACAGCAGCGACAGCGGCAGCGCCAACGGACTCTTGCCCACGCGCACCAGGGCAAGGCCCGCCAAGGCGAGCTGGCCCGCGCAGGCCAGGAGGCTGATCCACATCCCACCCGTCATGGGGCGCTCCGATGCAGGGGACTAGAGCATGCCCAGCCGACGCGCGTTGGCCGGCTCCACCGCCGCGGACTCCCAGCGGCGCACCGCCTGTTCACGCTCGGCTTCGGGGGCATCCGCGTAGTAGCCCAGCGTGTCGTGCAGCGCGCGGCTCAGCTCCTCGATGGCCGCCAGCCTCACGTCCAACTCCCGGTGGCGCAGCGCGGAGACGAGCCAGTCCGCGCGGCGGCGGCTGCGATTCTCCGCCCACCACGCCGACCACTGACGCGGGTCCAGTCCCAGCGTGGCGCGCGTCACTTCCCGCAGCGCCTCCGCCGAGGCCTGGGCGCACATCTCGTCGTCGCCGCCCGTGAGACGGATGAGGCCCTCAATCGCGTCGCGGTCATGCAGCGTGCCCAGGGCGCGCGCGGCCAGCGAGCGGCGCAGCGGGTCTCGGCTGCTCAGCTCGTGGCGCAGGTCGCGCAGGGAGGCGTCCAGCCGGGGCAACTGCTTGAGCGCGGCGGCGGCCACGCGCGCGGCGCTGGAGATGTCCGGCTCCAGGTCGAACAGACCGCGCAGCACGCCGTCCACCAACTCCACGTAGGGGAGGTTGCCGGCGGTGAGCAGCGCGAAGTAGCGCGTGTCCGCGTCCTGGGAGTCCAGCAGCGGCGACACGGCCTGCGCGGCGGGGCGGCCCAGCCGGGACAGCGCGCCGGGGATGGGCCCCAGCTCGTCCGCCTCGGGCAGCTCCACCACGGGCAGCCGGCTCCAGGCCGTGGGGCCGGGGAAGTGCTGGGCCAGCACCCGGGCGCTGGCCTCGGGCGAGCGCGCCAGCTCCGCCATGGCGTTGGCGCGCTGCGCGGCGTCCGGACCGGTGAGGCGGCGCAGCAGCGGCGCGAAGTCCGGCGGCGGGCGCTCCTCTTGTGACTGCGCGCGCGGCGGCAGCGCGGCGGCGCGGCCCATGTTGCCGGTGGCGCCTCGGCCGAAGAAGGGGCTCCAGCCCAGGCCGGCGACCACCGCGGGGGCAGGCGCGGGCGCGGGGGCCACGGGCAGGTCCACGTCGATGGTGAGCTCCATCTCGTCCGGCGCGCGCAGCTCCGACACGCGCTGCTTGCGGAAGAGGATGAGCTCCTGGAAGGCCGCCGGCAGGTCCTGGCAGAACAGGATGTAGTCGGACAGGCGGCGCTGGCTGATGGGCCGCTGGCCACAGTCACCGTAGAGGATGGCCACCAGCCGGCCCTTCACCTCGACCGGGTACAGGAAGACGGTGCGCGGCGTCTGGCGTCCGAACAGCTCCAGGTAGTGCCGCGTGAGCGCGTCCGGGGGCAGCGGGCCCGCGTAGCTGCCGCGGGTGACGGCCACCGTGCGGAAGACGCTGCTGGCATCCAGCGGGATGGACACCTGCGTGAGCTGCTCTCCCGCCATGCCCTCGCCGCGAGCCTCCAGGCCCGTGGCGCCGCCCCGTAGCACGGCGAAGGAGGCGACGTAGTCGAAGGTCCTGCGGCCGAAGCGCAGCGCCACGTCGATGAGGCGGTCGCGGTCCTTGGTGGCTTCCTTCAGCGCCGCGCGGGCCTGGGCCAGCGTCCAGTCCGGCACGTCCTGGCTCGCGGGCGGAGCCGGGGGGCGGCTCTCCAGCGAGGCGGGCTTGGGACGGGGCGGCTGCGCGTTCTGCGCGGCGCCGGGGTTCGGGAAGACGAGGAACGCGGGCTCGCCGCGCGGAGCCGCCGCGGGCTTTGGAGGCGGCGCCACCGGCGTGGCGAAATGCAGCGTGGGCGGCGCGGTCGGCTGCGCCGGCGCGGGGGGCCACACCTGCGGCGTGCCGCTGGCGCCGGCCTGGGCCGGAGGCCACACCTGGGGCTGTCCCGAAGCAGGGGCCGCCGTGCCGGACTGCGCCGGTGCGCGTGCTCCCGTCGGGGCTGGAGGGCTGGAGGGAGC
>NZ_SRLV01000104.1:0-28570 GCF_006518205.1 Myxococcus sp. CA005
CATTCCGCTGTCGAACCCCGCCGCCCCCGGAGTCCACATTCCGCACACCACTGGTGACGTTGATGACCTCTTTTCCCTCTACCGCAGGATTGTCCACGACACCGCCATGAGCGTTGACGCGCGCGCGGGCTACCTGACGGCTGTGGTTCGGGTGGACAAGCGAATCTCCAGGCGCCTCGACAGCCAGCCGAACGAAACGTTGGTCGCGCTCTTCCGGGAGCGGTTGGCGGCCGAGGATAGCCAGCGCGTCACCGTCCACCCGCTCGCGGCCCAGAGCTTCGAGGAGGCCGCGAAGGAGATGAGCGGCGCGGACCTCGGCGCCAGCAGCGACGAGTAAGCCTCAACCACCAACAATGCGCGCGGCGGGCCCTCTCGCTCGCCGCGCGCCCCGCTCCCTGGCTCACGACATGAAGACAAGCCACATCATCTCCGTCCCGCAGAAACTCGGGCTGGGCGTGCCCAACCGCCGCGCAGCCCTGCTCTCCGATGTCGAATCCCTCCTCCCCCACCCCATTCGCCCCGGCGATTACCGTGTGACGATTGAGCGGCTGGAGAGTCCGAGCGACGTCCCTGTCTACGTGGACGTTGAGGGGGCCCTGTTTCGATTCGCCAACCAACGGGCCTGGGCCCGGCTCCTCCTCCACTGGGTGCGCACACGGAATCAGGGCGTCCCCACCGGGATGCTGAGGCGCCTGGCGGAACGAATCCCCATCATCCACACCTGCCTGCCGCGGCTGGTGGATTGGGGCGCCGAGGACGCCCAGGCCGCCCTGAACGAACTGAGGCACACGGCCATCCGGGAGCGCTTGCACCGCCCGAAACAAGGGTGACATCCCTCACACCACCCGGATGCGCAAGGGGAAGAGGTCTCCACAAAGGCATATCCCTCCAAAACGCACACCACCCAAACACGAGAGAGGACTTGATACGCCCGCCAACCAGAGCGTGTATGCCTTTTGCGACGGGCAACTGAGCGCCGCGCGAACCCACAGGAACACCAACTATGAGCACCACGGCCGTCCCCTTCTACATTGTCCCCATCAAGGTGATTGATTTCAGCAACGCCAGGCTGTCCTTGGACCTCGGCAAGAACCAGGTCGGCAGAGCCCAACCACAGCTGGACATATTCCTTCCCGGCGCCCCCCATCGGCAGTTGAGCGCTTTGCTCCACACCTATGCCGCCAGCCTGGAGCTGAACACCCCACCCAACGAGCGGTGGCTCATTCGGACCGACTGCTGCGTGGAGCCGAACCACGGCCGCATCTTCCTGGAGCTGGCCGAGGGGGACCATGCCGAGGCTATGCGCGGGATGATGCTCCTCAACGCCCTGCTGCTGGACTGAACGGCAGGGGCAGGGGAACCCGCGCCGCACCACCGCGCGGGCTCCTCTCCCAATCCCGTGACACTGAAACACCACGCGAAACACGCCGCAATCCTCGGCACAAACTACATCCAGCACAAAACACCAGACACGACTTGCTTCGCACCCCCACGTAGGGATGTATGCGTTTCGCGACGAACAACAAAGCGCCGCGCCAACCCCAAAGGAACGCACACCATGAAGACCACCCCCAAGCCCCCTCGCCTTGGCCAGACGACGGCAACCGCCCCCCAGAACGCCACGGTGACTCTGAGCCTCAGCAAGAACCGATACGGCACGCCTCAGCCGCAGGTGGACTTCTTCCTCCCGCGCGGCTCCAGCCATCGGGAGACGAGCGCGATGCTCTACACGTTCGCCGCCAGCCTGGAGCTGCGCACGCCTACCAGCGAGCGATGGATTGTGCAGACCGAGCGCCTCGAGGAGGCGAATCACGGCCGCGTCTACCTGGAGCTGTCCAAGGGGGACCATGCCGAAGCCATGCGGGGCATGGCGCTCCTCAACGCCGTGCTGCCGCGCTGAGCAGCAGAGGAAGGGGGAACCCGCGCCGCAGCACCGCGCGGGCTCCTCTCCCAATCCCGTGACACTGAAACACCACACGAAACACGCTCCCAACCCTGGGCGCAGACCACATTCGACACAAAACACCAGACGCGACTTGCTTCCCATCCGCACGCAGGGATGTATGTGTTTCGCGACGGCCAGCGACGGCCCCGCCAACACACGGAGAACCCCATGAGCCGCCCCATCGTGATTGTCGAGAGCCCTTACGCCGGTGACATCGAGCGCAACGTCGCGTATGCCCGGGCGGCCCTCAGCGACTGCCTCCGGCGCGGCGAGGCCCCCTACGCGAGCCACCTGCTCTACACGCAGCCTGGGGTGCTGCGGGATGAGGTCCCCGAGGAGCGCAACCACGGCATCGAGGCGGGCTTCGAATTCCGCCGCGTCGCGCAGGCCACGGTGGTCTACACGGACCTCGGCTACTCGGAGGGGATGAAGCTGGGCATCCGTCACGCCGAGGCCCTCGGCCACCCCATCGAGTACCGCTCGCTTCCCGGCTGGGCCACCCAGGCGTAAGCGCCGGGACGCAGCGGCAGGGCAGAAGGAGCCAAACACCTCGGCCGCGCCCTTTCGCAGAGTCAACGCGGAGCCCCGCAGACTCAACTTGAATTGCATCCCCACAAGAGCGCGTATGTCTTTCGCAACGGGCAACACCCCGCCCTACGGAACGCGAGGACAACGATGGCCACGACGAGCCAGCAGTTAATGATGGTAGGACAGCGCACCGCGCGCCATGGAATTCCCCAGCCGTACATCGAGGTGCGCTTCCCGAAGGACACGCGCCAGCGCACGCTGGACGCCGCCCTCCATCGCCTCTACGCCGATATCGAGCTGGCAACCCCGGAAAGCGAGAGCTGGGATGTTCGCATCGAACAACTCCCGGATGTGTTCAGCTTCTCCGGAGGCCGCGTGTACCTGGAGCTGGCGGAGGGCACTCCGGTCGAAGCCGAGCGCGCGATGGCGCTGCTCAAACGCCTCGTGGGTTGAGCCCTCCTGAGCCCCTCAGCAGGCACCGCGTGCGGCGCGCGCCGGTCAGCGGTCCAGCGCCGGAGGGAGGCTCCTCCGGCTGAGCCAGCGGACGCCGCAGGGGACTCCGCGCTGGCACGTTCCGCCAAGCCCCCGCCTGTCTCATCCAGGGGCAATCACACACACTGGAATTCCGCCTACAGCCCCCAGCCCAGGCAGGCTGGCCGCGTCCCGGCCACGGGGGAGCCTGCGCGAAACCCCGCGAATTCTCGCGGCAATTTCAGACAGCCAAATCCACATCGCCAGCCGCCGAAGATGACTTGCTTCATTCGCACACCAGAGCGTGTATGTGTTTCGCGACGGGCGCCACAGCCCCGCGCGAACGCGAGAGGCAAACTCCATGAAGACGCTCCGGTTTGGAATTGAAATTGAGACGGTTGGCGCCAGCCGCCAGAAGCTGGCCCATGCGATTCAGAGCGCGGTGGGCGGGCACGTTTCCGGCGACTACCGGGGCTGGCAGGTGACGGACACCCAGGGCCGCATCTGGAGGGTGGTATCGGACGCCTCGCTGAGCGGAGGCGAGTACAGCGGCGAAATCGTCTCCCCCATCCTCACCTACCAGGACATGGACGCCTTACAGCAGGTGGTGCGCGCCGCGCGCGAGGCCGGCGCACGCGCCGACGCCTCCACCGGAATCCACATCCACGTCGACGGCAGCCGCTTCGACGCCAAGGGCGTCACCAACCTCGTGAAGATGGTGCACAAGCAGGAGCGCCTCCTGGAGACGGCCCTCGGGGTGAGTGCGGCCCGGCTCGCCCGGTACTGCCGCCCCATCGATGGGGCCTTCCTCCAGCGGCTGGAGGCCCGGCGCCCGCGCACCCTGCAGGATGTGAATGAGGCTTGGTACGGGCGCCGCAACAGCATGCCCAACCGCTACGACTCCAGCCGCTACCACGGCCTCAACCTCAACAGCCTCTTCTTCCGGGGCACCATCGAATTCAGGTACTTCAACGGCTCGGTGCACGCGGGAGAGGTGAAGGCCTACGTCCAACTGGTGTTGGCCCTCGCCGCCCGGGCCCTGGCCTCGAAGGCCGCCTCTAGCAAGCGCCGCGACTTCAACCCCGCCACCGCCAAGTACGACTTCCGGGTGTTCCTCCTCCACCTGGGACTCATCGGCGAGGAATTCAAGACGGCCCGCCTCCACCTCCTCAAGAAGCTGGAGGGCAGCGCGGCCTGGAAGGGCCAGCGCCGTGACAGGCGCGGCTCGGGCGGGGGCGAGGACGGCTCGACCGGCAGCGAGGGCACACAGGGCGGCGCAGGGGGCAGCGCGCCCACCGAAGCCTTGGCTGCCGCGTGACGGGGCCTTCGCGGGCGCCACGGGGCCCTGGCGCCCGCCTGCGCTCGCGGCAGGGCCCGGGAAAATCCGGGCGCCGGGCTCGCACCTTCCTGCGGTCCCCGCTCCTCGCAAACAGCGCTTGCTTCAATGGCGAACCAGAGCGTGTATGTCTTTCGCGACGGGCGAAGGCCCTCGCCAACACAAGAGACACAGCAATGAAAGCATACGGAATCACCCGCAAGGACAGAGGCTGCTGTCCGGGGCACGGCAAGTTCCCTGTCGAGAAGTACCGCGGGCGCCTCTCCCGGAAGGCGCACACCCGAGGGACACGCCTCGCGCACCGCCGCGCTCGGGCCCTGGCGAGGGTGGAGCTCTTCAACGAGAGGCGCGACGCCCCCCGCGTCAGCAACGAGAGGTAGGCCCCACCGCGCTGGACGGCGAGCCCAACCCAGTACGCCCCCACCATGGAGGCACCGCGCCAGAGCCCTGCAGGTGCCCTGGCTGGCAATGACAACGGCGGGCCAAGAGTCCGCCCTCAACAGGAGGAACCCCATGCTCTACTTCGCCTACGGCTCCAACCTCGACAGGGCCCAGATGCGCGCGCGCTGCCCTGGCGCCACCGTCGAGGCCCGAGCCACCCTTTCCGGCCACACCCTGGTGTTTGGCGGATTCAGCCACCGCTGGGGCGGCGCCGTCGCCAACCTCCAGCGCGTGCGCGGCGCCCACGTCGAGGGGCTGCTGTACCGCCTCACCCCCGAGGACTTGCGCGCCCTCGACGTCTTCGAGGGGCACCCCTTCGCATACCGGCGCGCCATTCGGCTGGTGACGGACAGGGCCGGCCACCGCCGCCGCGCGCTGGTGTACCTCCAGCCCGAGGGACGCTTCGAATCCTGGCCGCCCGCTGTCCGCTACTTCCGCGTCCTCTGGCACGCCTACGGGCGCCTGGGCTTCAACCGCGCCGCCCTCTCGGGCGCCCTGGGAGGTGCGGCGTGAAGCACGCTTCAACCTCGACGCGCGTCTTCGTGTACGGGACGCTACTGGGGGGCGAGCCCAACCACCGCCTCCTGCGCGGCGCACGCCTTATCGGCCCAGCGCGGACGCAGCCCCGCTTCACCCTCTATGACTACGGGCCCTTCCCCGCCCTCGCCTCCAGGGGCAAGCACGCTGTCGAGGGCGAGGTGTACGAAGTCGACGCTCTCATGCTGGCGGCGCTCGACAGACTCGAGAGCCACCCGCGCTTCTACCGACGCACGCCCATTACCCTCGACGACGTCGGCCGCGTCGAGGCATACCTGTTTCCCAAGGAGCGGTTGGCTGGCCGCCCCATCATCGAGTCCGGTTGCTGGCGTCGACACCTACAGGAGAGGAAGCCATGGTAATCGTCATGCGCGACGGGCGTGTCCTTCAGGGCACGGCCGTCCAAATCGTGAAGGGAATGCAGGACATCGCCTTCGGTGTGGAGCGCTTGTCTCTGGGCGAGTACATCGACTGGGTGGTAGGCAATGCCCAGCGTTTCGAGTCCGTCGCGCTGCGTGTCCAGGGTGAAACCGACGAGGAGAAGGCCGCCTCGCTGGTGGACGAGATGCTGCGCGAGGGCCTGGCAACGAAGGGGTGAGGGCGCGCCCGCCAGGCGCGCTCTCTCATACGGCGAAAGACGGCCTCAGCCGCGCGCCGTAGCGACTCCGCTTCGAAGGAATCGCTCAGCGGACACAGGCCGCGCCCGCCGCTTGCGGCGCGTGCCTCGCCACTCCTCAGCCACCTGGCCACCGTGTGCAGCGACGTGGCTTTCAGCCAAGAGGCCCACCGTGGCGCGAAGAGGGCCTTCACCAGCACCACACGCCTCCACCAGCACCAAGGCTTCACGGGCGCCCAGCATCTGCAACGCTGCGGCCTCTGCCAGTCGGTACTCGGCTTTCGCCTCGGCAAGCCGCGTCCGCGCTTCGGGACTCCCGTCCAACCTCGCGTACGCCCGCTGCAACTCCACCTCTGCCCGCCCCAGGCGCTCCGCGAGCGCCCGCCGCTTCTTCATGCTCATGGCCGAAGGTGGAAAGCAGGTGGCATGCCGCGCCTCCACGGACGCCTCTTCCCTCGGGGCATGGTGAGCGCCGGCTTGGTGCCCCCGTCTCTCGACACGCACTCCCCAGTCCGGCCCGGAAGACGCCAGTCGCTGTCGCCCACGGGCCGAAGCGTTGGCGATATTGGCCGTGAGTTGCCCTGCCCCGAAGGGCGATGTCACTGAGCGGCTCTGCTCCAATCAAGCCACGCTGCCGCCAGCTTCGTTCACAGGCTGACGGTGACTTGCCGTATTGGGTTTAGTGCACTTTGTCTCAGCCGCGCGTTTTCAACTTAATGCTCGCCAGTGCTACCGCATTTGAAGCAATGGCACTCACGCGCCGACTGCAAGCAAGGCCGAAAGGCCTTCGCGCATTCATCTGGGCCCTTGCAGCCACGCGTAGCGGAAGCCAGAGGGGGAAGAAGACACCATGCTGTTGGTAGACGTGCTGGAGGAGCATCTCGACGAGGCGGAGTTCCGGTGGCTGCAGTGGGAGAAGGCGCTGGGGGCGCCAGACTTCTCACTGACTGAGACTGCGAGACTTGAGGAACTTCTCCTCGCGCATCTGGACGGGCTGGTGGTTGGCGCATCCACCGCTATCGAATCCGTGTTGCGCCCCGCATTTGAAACAGAGGACGCCTTTCGCATCTCCGCGGCGACCTACGCGCTGCTCGCCCTCGGTGAGGTGGATGAAGTCCTGCTGCGACTGCGCGGGGCCGAGCCCTTCGCGCGCCCCGCTATTCGACGGGCCCTGGCGCTCAGCGAGGCCCCAGGGCTGGGCGCACGCCTGCTCGATTTGTTGAAACAGGAAGACACCGCGCTGCAGGCGGAGGTGCTGGAGGCGCTGGTGTTCCGCCAGGAAGCACCGCCCGAGGCGCTGTTGCGCTTCTTCACCCACGACGAGCCACGGGCCCGGGTAACAGCCCTTCGTGGCGCCCTTCCCTTTCCGGACGGCGCAGCGCGAAGCCTGCTTCCCATGCTGCTGGACTCCTCCCACCCCGGCATTCGAGCGGCGGCAATGGAGGCAGGAGCGGCCTCCGGCGTGAAGCAAGCCTGGGAGTTGTGCCGCACCGCTGTGCGCGCTCAGGACGCACACAGCCTTGAAGCCATGGTGCTGCTCGCCATGGGCGGCGGTGTGCAAGAACTCCCCTTCCTCATGGCGCTGCTGGATGCGGAGAAGCTCCGCCCCCAGGCCCTCTGGGCCCTGGGCTTCAGCGGCTGGGTGGCAGCCATGGAGGCGTGCCTCGCCTGGCTGGAGGTACCCAGCGTTGCACAATTGGCCGGGGAGGCCTTCGCCGCCATGACGGGTTTGCGGTTGGAGGGGCCCTACGCCCTGCCTCCAGGCGAGAGGCCCGAGGACGTCCCACCGCCGCCGGAACTCGAAGAGGACTTGGACGCAGACTTGGTGCCCAAGCCCGAAGACGACTTGCCGTGGCCGAACGTGACCGCCGTCAGGGGCTGGTGGGCCGCGGAGAAGAAGCGCTTCGTGAAGGACACGCGGTACCTCTTGGGCCGGCCCTTCAGCGGCAGCGGCTTGGTGGAGGCCCTTGAAACCAGTCCCATGCGCCGCCGCCACGTCCTGGCCCGCGAATTGGCCCTGCGTAGCCAGGGCACGCTGACGGTGCGCACTCGGGCCTTCACATACGTCCAGCGCGCGGAGCAGGCCAAAGCCCGGGCCGCCAGCGCCCGAATCCGCACGCAGCCCTTCGACAGCGGCCTGCGCTGACAACAACCCCCTCGCTTCGTTGCCAACCATGTGGGCACTTCAGAATAAGACACCCTACGCGGCCGAGCGGACGTGGGTCCGCGACAAGGACGGCCACCACCACTGGGTTGTCGCCGTCAAGGCCACCTTCGACGTCGACGACGCGGGCCGCCTCCGCCCTGCCGACGAGCAGGAGCCTCCACTGCCCGCGCCCGTCTACTGGGGAGAGGCGGGCCACTCCAGCTTGCGCTTCGAGGCCGAGCTCGTCGCCCCCAAGCCCCACACAGACGTCCTCGTCAACGCGTGCGCCCATGCGCCCGGTGAACGGCCCGCGCCCAGCGTCGAGGTGGCCGTCCGCATCCACGACGTGGACAAAATGCTCGTGGTGCACGGGGAGCGCTACTACACGCGCGGCCTGACGGGCGTGAAGCCCTCGTCCCCCAAGCCCTTCGTCACCCAGCCCATTCTCTACGAGTGGGCCTGGGGCGGCACCGACACGCACGACGCCGACGCGCGCAAGCACGTCAGCGACATGCGAAACCCTATCGGCCAAGGGGTGGCCAGCCGCGAGGCGCGCCTGGTGGACCAGCCCGCCCACCGTATCGAATACCTGCGGGGCCACCCGGCGAAGTCCGGGCCGGCCGGGTTTGGCCCCATCGCCAGCTACTGGTCGCCACGGCTCGAGCTGGCCGGCACCTTCGACGAAGCCTGGAGGAAGACGCGACACCCGCTGCTGCCGCGAAACTTCGATGAGCGCTTCGCCCTATGCGCCCCTGCTGACCAGCGTCCCTCACGCCGCCTCGTGGGCGGAGAGAAGGTGGCCCTGGTGCACCTCACGCCGAAGGGCTCGCTCCACTTCACGTTGCCCCGCCTCAGCTTCGGCTTCGCCACCTACTTCGGCGCCGTCCGACGCTTCCACGAGGCCACCCTGGGCACCGTTGTCATCGAGCCCGAGGTGAAGAAGGTGCGCATGGTTCTCCAGACGGGATTGAGCGTCGGCCCCCGGGACGTCGACCGCCTCGACTTCACAGCCATTACGGAAAGGACGGACTGACATGAGCGGTGAGGCGGTACTTGTGGCGTCGGGAGCACGTGCTCCGGTGGGGACGACAGCGGAGAGCGTCGCGGCGGCGGTGCGTGCGGGCATCAGCCGCGTGCGACTCCTCCAGGTGCCGGAGCTGGGGCGGCAGGCGGACTCCTTCATCGCGAGGGACGGGCTCCTGGACGCGCAGGAGTGGTGTGGCGTGACGCGCATGGCCGCGCTGGGGGCCGCGGCGTTGGACGAAGTCCTCGCCAAGCTGACACCCGCCCTCCCGCCGAGGAGTCTCGACGTTCCGGTGCTGGTGGGCCTTCCCGAGGAGCGCCCGGGCTGGAGGGCATCGGACGCCTCGCGAGTCGCCTCCGCCCTCTCCGCCCTCGGAAGTGCGCGCCTGAACCTCCAGGTGGAGCCGCGGTTGACGGGCCATGCCTCGGCGCTGGAGGCGCTACGAGACGCCGTGACTCGGGTTGGCCACACCTCTCGCTGCCCACTGGTGATTGTGGGAGGCATCGACAGCTACCACGACGTCCAGACGCTGGCCTGGCTTCGCGAGCGGAACCAGTGGCTGGAAGAAGGGACGCGCATGGGCTTCGCCCCCGGCGAGGCCGCGGCCTTCGTCGCGGTGATGGCCACGCCGGACACACGTCGGTGGAGACTGGCTCCCCACGCCACGGTGCGCGCCGCCACCACGGCCCACGAGACGAAACTCATCCACAGCGACGACCTCAACTTGGGCGAGGGGATGACGGCCGCCGTGGCCGAGGCACTCGCGCCACTGGAAGGCACGCGTGAAGTCGTGGAGGACGTCCACAGCGACCTCAATGGCGAGCGCTACCGCGCCGAGGAGTGGGGCTTCGTCGCCCTGCGCCTTGGGGCCGCGTTCCGCGACGCCGCCGCCGTCCACACACCTGTGAGCAGCTGCGGCGAGGTGGGTGCCGCCACAGGGGCGCTGAACCTCGTCATCTGCGCGCAGGCCTGGCAGCGCCGGTACGCGAGCGGCCCACGTGCGCTACTCTGGGGCAGTTCGGAAGCCGGGTTGCGCGCCGCCGCACTGCTGGAAGAGCCACTTTCCGGAAGTGAAGAAGGAGCGAAACCATGGCCAAGGTAACAGTCAACTTCCCGAGGACGCCCGTCACCAAGGGCAGCTCGGGCATCGCCGCAGCCACGCTGCCCAACGTCTGCAAGATGCCCGGCCCGCCGGCTCCCTTCGTGCCCACGCCCTTGCCCAACATCGGCAACAGCGGCGACGCCCCCGAGGGCTACTCGAAGACAGTCACCATCAACGGGCACCCCGTCGCCATCGCCGGCGCCAGCTTCGGCAGCAAGGGGGACATGGCCAGCAAGGGGACGGGCGGCGGGCTCATCTCAAGTAACACTCATGGCCCCACGAAGTTCATCGGCCCCGGCTCGATGAACGTCAAAATCGAGGGGAGGAATGTGCAGTTGCTGGGCGACCCCATGCTCAACAACTGCGGCCCCTCTGGCAGCCCGGCGAATGCCGCCACCATGACGGGCATCATCCAGGCATCCGGCGTGATGACCGTCATCTACGGCGACGACATCCCGTGCTCACGCTGCGGGAAGGAACACCCGCTGGGGGCAGGCGAAGCGACACAGAAGGCGATTGCAACGCTGTTCAAGCGGCTCCAAGCGGCTCTCGACAAGCAGAAGCAGCAGATTCTCGAGTACGCCGAGTTGGACAAAGAGGAGTACACAAAGAGGTCGGCGCTCGCACAGCTGAAGAAGCTCAACACACCGGAACGACGAACGGCAGGGAAAGGCCTAAGACCAGAGCAGAGGGCAGAATTAGAAAGGCTGCCGGGCGAACTCGCAGCCCTGAGGGCCAAACTCGCCCCCCTAAGGGACTTCTTCAAGAACAAGGCTGTGCTTCGCTATACCCCAAACACCAACTCATACACCAAGGGCTACATGATTGGCGCCATGGTATGCACATGCGCGACCAAGAAGCTCGTGGCCTGTTCAGGCCATGCGCCACCAGGCTTTTGGCCGGCCGTAAAAGCCGCGGAGTTTGAGTGTGTAAATTCTCGCGTCGGAGCAGGGGCCCGAGAAGAGAAATGGATGTGTGCCGCCAAGCAGATCATGGAGAACCACGGGGGACACAAGCCCAAACACCTTGCCGAGCGACTATTTTACCCCATAGTCGAGGGCATCAAGCTCGAAAGGGGTCCGAAGATCAAATTCAAGATTCGAGAAGAAGACATAAACACCAAGAAGCTCTCTGAACCCAAGGAGCGCGAGCAGGTATTCAAGCATGGCGAAGATGTGCCGTCGTGCTCAGAGTGCCAAGAAAAACTCCCTGCCATGTACTGCAAGACAATCTGCAAATAGCCAGGAGCCCCAATGAAACCCTTTGTTGAATTTGTCGAAAAATACCGCCCAGGCTTTTCTGAGAAAATCACTCCGGCGGATTGGGTCGACATATCAATGCTGGAGGAAGACGCGGGCCCTCTCCCAGGGGCCTACCGTCGCTTCCTGGAGACAATGGGAGCGAGCATGGGCGACCTTGAGATTGCCGATGCCCACTTCTCCATTCACAGCACTCTCGGCGTATACCGCACCATGTCCTGGCTGCAGGACAGCCGCTACATCTTCCTTGCAGGAGACAACGGGCTTGCAAGCTGGCATTGGTTCCTTGATCGCTCAAGCCCTCACGGGACTGACGACTGCTTGGTCGTCAATCGACTATTGGACGAGAACTATCCTCCAGAGGGTAGTCACCCTATGTACGTGGGGCTGGAGGAATTCCTCTACTACGAAGCCTTCAAGGAGCTTCGCCTGCCACAACTACCCTTCCGGCGGAAGTTCTCGTCACCGGATGACGCCGCTGCCGCAGCTCGCTACCGGGCCGACGCGGTGACTGCGCTGGCCGAGGAGAAGGGCTTCAAGCGGCTCCCTCCTGTCGAGCACTGCGCGCTGTACGAGCGAGGAGACGCAGCGCTGCTGCTCTACCGACATCCG
Organism: Myxococcus sp. CA005; assembly: GCF_006518205.1. Lineage (NCBI taxonomy): Bacteria > Pseudomonadati > Myxococcota > Myxococcia > Myxococcales > Myxococcaceae > Myxococcus > Myxococcus sp. CA005. The sequence goes on from NZ_SRLV01000104.1 coordinate 12,018, forward strand.
ACGCAGCCCACCTTCTCGTTCATCCTGGGCTGCGAGGACTCGGCGGAGATGGAGCGACTGGCCCAGGATTTCGAGACACGAACGGGGCTGAAGAGCGTCATCACGCGGTAGGCAAATCCTGGATGTCTTAGCCCTCGTCGAGAGGTACGGGACATGCCCGGCGCCGACCAACGAGGTCGTGACGGACAGCAAAGTGGTGAGCTCGCCCGCGGGCCACTGCAAGAGTGTGCAGGAGTAAGGCATCCTCAAGCGGTGCGCTCCTGCGGCTGTCACATCCCGTGTGCAAGTGCGTGCACCGCTATCGACTACGCCGCTGCCCTGGGGAATGGTAATCCTCTCCCAGCGTTGCTTTGTCGCCGCGTCCACAGCGGCGCCGTCGGCGCATCCGGTGCAACGCATTTTACATATGCCTAAATCCCATCGTCTTCGCGAATTGCAGCCTTTCCACCACCCGAAGCAGGGCCTTTCTGGCGGCGCTCTTCCAGCGCAGCTTCTTGAGTCCGAGTTTCGGGCGGCCATTCGAGAGGAGGTCGCCGGCCCTGTCGCTGCGCTCGCCGCAGCGCTAAGTCGCCTTGCGCGGCGGTTCTCCGAGAAGCCGCAGCCCGTCCGGGCCGTGCGCACGGCGAGCCCCGCGCAACCGACAGAGGCTTCCCAGCCCGTCCGTGTGAAACCAACGCCGGCCGCCGCGCCCATGGCCCGGGCCTGTGCCGTCATCGGCTGCAAGCGCCCCCACCGCAGCCAGGGCTACTGCGCCGCCCACTACCAGAAGCGGCGCCTCATGGTGGCCACGGGCCGCCTGCATGCTGCATGGGTGGAGGACGCCGCGCCCCACAGCATTCCCGACGTCATTCTCCCGCGCGGACGCAGGCCCAAGGCTGACGCCGCGCCTCCCGCGCCGACGCCGCCCGTCAGCGCCACCCCTCGCATGTGGGTGCGCAAGAAGGGGGCAGCAGGCGCGGACGGCACCTCCGGCCAAGGTGCGCCAACGCCTGCCGGGCAGCCGCCCCTGGCCTCGGAGCGCGAGCGCGCCACGGCCACCGCCCAGCGCTGGGCCAGCGAGTTCCGCTCGCGGACGCGGCGCGCCTGAAACCTTCCCGCCCGACAGGCCCCCTCCTATCCCAGGAGGGGCGCCCTTTCTCACGCGGTAGCGTCAGTGCCGTCCATCCGGCTCGACGGGGGCCAGGCGCCCGTCCCTCGTGACGCGCACCACGTGGGCGGGTGCGAAGGTGCCAGCCCGGCCACACACGAATGCGTCGAGTCGCTGGTCCGTCGTCCCCACCACCAAGTCCCCCGCTTCATCCAGTGCGTATGCCATCGGCGCGCCTGGGAGAGTCACCCAAGGCGTGGCACGCCACCGCCCCTCGGAGGCGTCGACACGCACCAGACGCCCTGCCCCGAAATACATGTGTGCGAGGCCCTCCACAACCACGAGGGCGTCGTGCATCCGCACGACTACCAGGGGGTTGGCCCGGGGCTCCTCCAGCACCGTCACCCGCCCGGCTTCATGCACTTCCAGCGTGCCCCCAAACTCCCCGTCGTCCCATCCGACGAGGCACGCCTCCCCCATAGCTTCGAGGACGGATGCGGAGTCCCCACCCGGCACGGCTGCGCAGGGACTCCCCTGTGGGGGCGCCTTCGGCTTGTCCCAGTGCAACTGGACAGAGGTGTGTCCCTCATTCAGCGTCCACCCCCCGCTACGTCCAGGAATAATGCGGGCGCAGTCGATGGACTCCGCATGCTGCACCTCCTGTTCGGCGAGGCCTTGCATGGCCAACCTCGCGTGGCTCCGCGCCACCGGCGAGGCGTGCGTCGTCCCCACCCGCTGGAGCAGCGGCCCCAGCTCCTCCGCATGCTCCCGGAAGGCGTAGCTGCCCAGCGCATCAACCGCCGCGGCCTGGACTTCGCTGTGCGGCGCGTCCACCGCCTGGCGCAGCGCCTCGAAGGCGGCTGCGTCTCCCACGCGTCCAAGGGCCTCTGCGGCCCGTGCGCGCTCCCAGCCCTCCTTCCCCGTGGCCAGCAGCCGCAGCAGCGGCTCCGTCGCGGCTGGCCGCGCCACGTCCCCCAGGGACACGAGGCTCGCAAGGGCCCGGGCGCGGCATTCAGGCACGGCGAGCTGCTCAAGGACGCCCGGCACCGCAGCAGGACTCCTGAAGGCCACCAGCGCCTGCAGCGCCACGGGCGTGAGGCGCACGTCCGCCCGCTGTAGCGCCTGCAGCGCCTCGGGCTCGCCCTTCGCCCCTTCGCGCGCGTGGGCCGCCAGCACGGACGCCACGTACGCCGCTCGTGGGGTGCATGCGTCGAAAACCGCCTCGCAGCCTGGCGCAGGCGCCGACGGGCAGGACGTCCCGGGTGGGCGCCGCAGCGTGGACTCCTCCAGCTCCCGCGCGAGGAGCGTCCGCAGGCGCGGGACGAAGGTCTCCGTGTGCATGGAGGCTCGCCGGGAGAGGACGTGGCGCACCAGCACCAGCGCCTCCCAGCTCGACTCCGGGTTCTCCAGCGCGTCAAACAGCACCGGGGCCAATGTCGGGCCGAGGTGCTCCAGCGCCGACGTGGGCGACTCCAGGAGGTGGCGCACAATGGCTGGCGCTGCTCTCTCGTCATCAAGTGAGGAGAGCGCGTGCAGGGCCAGCCCACCGGGCTCCCGCTCATACGCCTCAATGAGCGCAGGTAAGGCGCCCGTGGCCTTCTCCCCCATATTCGCCAGCGCCTGCGCTGCACCGCCGCGCACGCGACGCTCTGGGTGCCGAAGCAGCGGAATCAGCCGAGGGACGACGCCCTCTCCCTCGCGCCCCAGTTTCCAGGCCGCACACGCCTGCTCCGGCGGCAGCCACTTCTCCCCTGTGTCGGGCCCGTGGAGCTCCTGCAGCAGCGCAAGGCACGCGTCAGCCCCCTGGCAGCAACCCTCCCACGTCCTGGAGTCTTCCCGCTTCCACGGCCGGGAACACCCCAGTGCCAGCACCACCGCCACGCACACGAGCCCGGTCAGCCAGCGGGGACGCCCAGACTTCAACTCTCTCTCCATGTCATCGCCTCTCATTCCCCCTTCACTGGGAAGGGACTCCGAAACAAACGCTTCAGCCAGTCACGAGCCGCGCGGCGAACGAGCGCGGCGAACGAGGGGCTTTCACGACGCGGGTGCCGGCCAGCCAGTCGTGAAGACACCGTCGGTCCTCTCCAACGATGAAGAGGGCGTCCACGAGGCTGAACCAGCCGCAGTAGCCGCAGAGCGCAATCGGGAGCGCGTTCCTCAAAAGGGCAATGCGCCAGACTTCCGCCGGCCGCCCGTCCCTTCTGACGACGCGGATTCCCAGGAGCCGCTTGCCGAGACTCGCCCCCGCGCCTCGAATCAGGCTGGCCTGCACAAGCAACACGAGGAGCGCCGGGACATAGACGGCAGGAGCCGTCATCGCCGCCTCGTCCGGAAGGGCCAGGCACCGGAGGACACCCAGGAGCAGGGACGGGAGCAGGAGCGCCACACCATCGACGAGGCTTGCCGCAAGCCGGGCCCTGCGCGTCGCCAGCTCCGGAGCCGCATGAAGGCACCGGAAGCACAGGCCCCCACTGGACGAGGCACAGAAGGCACAGATGAAGGTGCCGCAACGAATACAGGCCAGGGCGGCGGAGAAGCCAGGATGCTTGGAGCATGGGGACTTCGAAATCGACTCAAGGGCCTCGCGGAAGTCGGACATGGAGGGCCGCAGCACAGCTAGGCCCGCCCCAAGGCAGCAAGTTCCTTCGGCTAGAAAATCCGGCCTGCACCCACAAATGCAACCCAACAGGTTTATTCTACTCGACCCTTCCGGCAGCCCTCTTGCCACCCACTGGTTGCCTCGACACCTGAATCCGCTGCCTGGGAGGGCGTCCCGCTCAAGAAACGAGCCCTTGGAGCGCACCACTCCAGGGCGGCTCCACCGAGGAGGAATCCCGCATCTGGCGGATGGGGTGGCCAACCTCGGTCACGACTGCTTGCGTGCGTCAAGGAGAGTAAGCGAGGCGTACACGGGGGCATCGCTCTGCGTGGAATAGCCGAAGCGGAGTCGGAAACACCGAGGGCGCTGCACAACTTTGAGGTTCGAGCTCCGGGCCTCCGCCCGCTCGAACATCCGAGGCTTCGAGGAGGTGGTGGAGGCGAGCGCCAAGCCGCATTGGACATCTGCCGGGGCCGGCCGCTCGTCTTAATCTGCCGGCACGGGGCGCCGGCTCGCCGTCCTCGCAGCGGAGGAGGGCAGCCCCGGCCCACGCGACACGTCTCTCGTAATCAATGGTCCTAACCGTCCAGGCACGTCACGCCGAGCAGACCGTCGTTGGACGGAGCCGCGCAGCGTGTGCGAAAACAGCCGCATGTTCGAGTTAAACGATGCACTTGAGCGCCTGCACCTGCCGCCCGCCCGAACCCTTGTGCTGAGGAATGCCGTCTCCGAACTCGGCGAGGCGATCTACTGGATTGCAGACGAACGTCCGGAACTCTTCTGCGCCTATCAGCACACTCAAGGGCCGCAGCTCGCCGTCGCCATGCAGCGCGCGCAGTACATCGTCTCCTGCATTGGGCATGCGCCGGACCGAGCCGTCTTCGTCGGTGTCTACGAAATCATGGGCGGCCGGCTGATCGATGCGGCTCAGTTCAACGCCCTTCCGGAGCATCAAGAACTCGCCCGAAACGGCTACGGAATGCTCGCCGACCCCGACACTACTTGGGCCTTCGACCTGCAGGCGCGTCCCTTCATGGAGGCGTGGAAGGGGAAGCTGGTGTTCGGTTGGCCCGGCGGCACACGCAGTTGGTGGCGTCACGCCAGCCGGAATCGCTTTCCGATTGAAGCGCTGGTCGAGGAGAGCATCATCAAGCGAAGACTTCCGCCCTGGCAGGAGCTGGTGCTGACGTGGGCGCAGCTTGCTCTGCTCCCCACGTCCTGGCAAATCCCACTGTCGCAGTGGCGCGGGATTTACTTCATTCACGACGAACGCAGGCGCCTGGGCTACGTGGGCTCCGCGGCCGGGGCGGAGAACTTGCTCGGCCGCTGGCTTGACTACGCCACCAGCGGCCATGGCGGAAACAAACTGCTCCGGCAATCACGACCGGCCGACCTCCGATTCAGCGTGCTCGAGCGCACTTCGCCCGACATAGCGGTGCGGGAGGTGGTTCTCCTCGAGCAGACGTGGAAGCGCCGGCTGCACACGCGCACACCCTGCGGCCTGAACGAGAACTGAGCCGGACGTTTACCTAAGCCGGTTCGGAATCGAAGGCCTGAGCGACGAGCGGAGGCGTGGAGTTGCTTGGATCTCGTGGCGATCCCGCTGTCACTACCCAAAACTCGGTCGCTGCGTCACGGGTGCGCCAAGCCGGTTCGGCAGCGCGTCGAAACCAGTGAGCGAGGCGTGCGCGGTCGTCGCTCTGCCTGAGCCGGCGATGCCGAGGGCCAGAAGCTCCAGGGTGCTGTGCGACCTTCCTATTCGGGCACCTCGCCTCCTCGGCAACGAAGACAAGGTCGAGTTCGAGACAGCCAATAATTCCCGAGTTGGCCATCCCTACGCGATTCGCCGGCCCATGCCATCTGACTATTCGCGCCGCCTCCTCGTCCTGCGGTGCTACCGAACACGGGAGACGTAGTCCTTAATGCAGTTTTCCACGGCCGCTGCCTCTTCATACCTGCGGCGGTCCTTTAGTTCCCTATAGCGCGCCAACAGCATGACGACGAGGATTCGGTGGATTACGTCGCGCCCAGTCCCGTCGACAAATTTAAGCACAACCAATCTTGGGCAATATCTGTATGCGTTCTGATGCCGACTCGACGGTTCAAGACAGTGCATACACTTAGGGTCGGATGGCATCTCTCCCATGATAGTCGCTGCCAACCACGAGCGCCACAACGTCTAATGTGCACGTCCCTTCCTTTGCTTTCGCTCCCGGCCTTCTCCTTCGTCGCGACGCCTTCCCCCGGCCGCACGCTTCCATGCGGCGCGGGAAGTACAGCGCGCACAATGGAGGCTCAAGATCGCCTCGGGAAGCCGTCTTGGCCGGCCGCGCACACCAAGAGGGACGGCGCGAGGACACACAATAAACCGAGAGGTTGGTTCAGCTCACGCAACCACCTTGCGGTCCGCCTTCGTGGAACCCGAGTCCTCGATCACTTCCAATCGCGGGAGTGCATTGACGAGCCTGACCGTCTCAAGGCTGACAGTGATTATGCGTAGCAGGAGCGACAGCGAATAGCGCGGGTCTCGGACTGTCTCAGCCGCCCAGGCGTTCGCGTCCTTCACGATGCCGCTCGCGTCGTCGGTCTTTACACACTGTCGCTCCACAACCCACTCGATCGCCGATTTGCCGTTTACGACATACTCGTAGGCCTCGAGTGGGATGTCGCGAACGGTGATGTGGTCGTTATAGTGGATGACGCTCTTATCCTTACCGTTGCCGAATCTCATTTTCTCGACGCGGTAACTCGCTCCGAAAGGCTTGGCGGGACCTTCGACACGAGCTGGATACTCGCCGACTTGCTCGAACCCGACATGGAGATCGCCGAGCGTGCGGCCGGCGCGACTGAATGCCCAGAAGTCCTCAGCCCTCTTCACGCGCGGGATCCGAGGGAGCTCCTTACCAAGATTATCTGCGAAGCGCTCGCGGTAATCGGCGGAGTGGAGCATTCCGTATACGTAGTAGAAAATGTCCTCCTTCGTGATGGTCTCTCCAGGGTAGGCGTCCCGGAAGTGAGCGAGGCCTACGTCGGTGATGCCGTCACGGCGCCCAAGGCTGGCGGGCACCTTCTTCGCAGTAGCAAAGAGCTGGCCCTGCGACTCGTCAGCTCCATCCGCGCTGTTCCCCCCATCGTAGAGGTAGAGAGGGAAGCATTGCGCTCCGCCGTCGATCTGAAACTCGGAGACGACGTCCAGCATCAACGCAAGATGTCCCGTGCCGGACCAGCGCTGCTTGACCATGATAACCCGATTCTCGGCGCTCGCGTGCGGGAATAGCCGGGGCATCTGGTAGACCATCTCGTTCAGCTTGCGGTCAAAATAGAGCCACTGCTTCGTGAAGGGGCGGTAGATGCTCGGCACAATTCGCCTTGCGTCGAACTCCAAGGCGATTCCTTTGGCCAGCTCATTCTTCAGGGCCCGGCTCCAACTGATGTTGCTCGGATCCGTATTGATGAAGTCTTCGATTCGTGCCTCGCGCCCCCTCTTATCGAGCTGCTGGTGCGCCTTGTTGAAGCGAGTGAGTTCAGCGTTATAGAACTCAATCAACCGCACCATGTTCTCGGCGATGCCGCGCCTGGACGCATTAAAGGCCCAGGCGTCCCGTGCTGTGACGACGCCAAGCGAAAAGTTTTCGAACAGTCGTGGCGACGACTCTTTCCTGTCCTTCACTCCAAGAGCGATATATTTATCAAAGCTCTCATCGCGTTGCCTAAGCCAGTCACCATGGGCATCGGGGGTGATGCGGGTCCAGCCGTTCGCCTCGTTGATTCCGACGATACTGCCGAAGTTCGCAATAGCTTGGAGTTTCTGGTCGCGAGAAAGGTAGTCGCCGACGTCGTAAAATTGGATGCTGCCGTGCTCCTTGGCGTCCGGGTTCTTCACCAGAAATGAGATTGCAACTGGTGCGCGGCTGCCCATGTCAAAGACATTTCCACCTTCCATTCGGCGGCGCTCGCCGGACGAACGTGCGTTCCCGCGCAGATGGAAGATGTAGATGCTGCTGAATTCTTCTTTCAAAGACCGACGCAGTCCGTCTGTGGTGTTCGATTCGACGAAACCCGCCCCGGTGACGAAGCCGACGATTCCACGGTTGCCAACACGGTCGCTCGCCCACCGGATGGCTCGGATGTAGCTGTTGTAGTTATTCTTCGCGAGCTTTGCATCGGAGCGCGCCACATAGGTTGCGGCGATTCGTGCGTCGAGAAGTGGATAGGCGAGGTTGGCGTTGTTGTCGTTCTCGCTCTCTTGGCCCTCTGAGTATGGGGGATTCCCGACGACCACCCGGATATCTAGCTTCTTCTGCCTCCTTCGGCGCGCGCTGTTGTCGACCAGCACGCGCGAGATGAGGTCGTCCTTCTCGTAGAGTTGGAAGGTGTCAGTTAGGCAAATGCCCTCGAAAGGCACGTACATCCCGCCTACGAGTCCGTGGTAGGCCGCTTCGATGTTGATCGCCGCGATGTAGTACGCGAGCAGGGCGATCTCGTTTGCGTGAATCTCCTTGGCGTACTTGCGCGGCAGATCTTCCTCCGCAATCAGCCCGCTCTGGAGCAGACGCGTGATGAACGTGCCGGTACCGGTAAACGGGTCGATTACATGCACTCCCTCGCTACCAAGCGTTTGGCCGAACTCGGCGCGTAGGAGATGGTCGACGCTCTTCAGGATGAAGTCGACGATTTCGACCGGCGTGTACACGATGCCAAGGCGCTCGGACATCTTCGGGAACGCGTTGCGGAAGAACTTGTCGTAGAGTTCGACGACGATCTTCTGCTTGCCTTGGGCGCTCTCGACGCCCTCGGCACGCATCTTCACCGAGGCATAGAACTTCTCCAAGGTGCTCGCTTCCTTGTCGAGGCGATGCTCCTGGAGTGCATCGAGGACTCCCTGCATTGCGCGCGACATCGAGTTCTCGGCAGCGAAGCTGTGGCCTGAGAAGAGCGCCTCGAAAACCGGCCTCGTCACGAGGTGCTGCGCAAGCATTTCGATGATTTCGTCCCGGGTGATGCTGTCGTTCAGGTCGTCGCGCAGTTCCTCTGCGAGCCGATCGAAGGCCTCCCGCTCACGCGTGTTCCTCGACTCATCGAGGATGCCGGTGATTCGGTCGATGTGTGTGCGGGCAATCTTGGCGATGTCCTTCGCCCAGTCCTCCCAGTGGTGGCGGTTGCCAACCTTCTGGACGAGCTTCGCGTAGATGGCGTGTTCGATCTCACCAATCTCGAACTCCATCTCCTGCTGCTCGGGCTTCGGGCTGAGGTTCTGGGGAGCACCAATCGTATTCCCGCCCCTCGCGGTTCTCTTCGCAGCCTCCTTCTTGCCTTCGGCCGACCTAGTGCGCTTCGTAATCTTGTCGGTAACTGCAATGACCTCCATCTTCGTGAGGTCCTTCGCCTCAAGCTCGAGCTTGTTGACCATCGCATCGAAGCGATCGTCGTGCGACCGCAGAGCCTGAAGCACCTGCCAGACGACCTTGTACGTCTGATTGTCGTTCAGCGCATCGTGGGGCTCGACTCCCGCAGGGATGACAACGGGGAGGACGATGTACCCTCGTTTCTTACTGCTGTCGGCCGGCTTCCGCATCACGCGCCCGACCGACTGCACGACGTCAACCTGCGATTTGCGAGGCGTGAGAAAGAGAACTGCGTCAAGAGCGGGTACATCGACGCCTTCGGACAAGCAACGCACGTTGCTCAGGATGCGGCAGGTATCCTCGGGCGTCTCCGCCTTCAGCCAGCTAATCTTCGCCTCCTTCTCCGAGGCGTTCATGCTGCCGTCTACGTGCTCGGCTTGGCACCGCAGTGCCGCGGACGTTGCGGCGTTGCCGTCTGCTGGCTCGCTCTGCTGGTAGGCTTCGACCACAGCCTGGAACATGTCGGCGATGTTCTTCGAGCCGACCTTGTGGACCTTCGCTCCCGTCGGGCGCTCAATGACTTGGCAAAACGCAACCGCCCGCTTCATCGGAGCATGGTCGTCCGTGATTCCTTCCTGGAGTCCCTGCTTTGAGAGCGCCTTCCAGCAACCCACGATTTTCGCTGCGTCGTCGACACGCAGCTCGTTGTTCGCATCCTTCAGCAGGCTCTGGATGCGGCGGCTGACGTGGGACTCCTCGATTGCAAGGACAATGACCTTGTAGTCGACGAGCAGTCCGCGCTTGACCGCCTCCGAGAACGTGAGGACGTGCAGAGCCGGCCCGTACAGGCGCTCGTCATCCATCGAGCAGAGCGCAACGTTGTCCCGCTCGGCCGTGGCTTTCGCCGCGTCACCGAAAATCCGCGGCGTCGCCGTCATGTAGAGGCGCTTCTTGCCGCGGATGTAATCCCCATCGTGCACCCGGACGAAGTGGCTCTCCTCCTCCCCATCGAACCTCGCGCCGGTGGTGCGGTGCGCCTCGTCGCAGATGATGAGGTCGAACTCCGGGAGCCCCTGCTTCTTCTGCGCCTGGTGAATTACTTCGACGGAGTGGTAGGTCGCGTACACGACGCTCATGTGCTCGGCGTCGTGGCGCTTCTTCATCGCTGCCGCCAGTCGCGCTGCGTTGGTCGTCGCAGGGTACTGAAGTTCATGGACGAAGGTCTGGACGGTGTCATCGTCCTTCTTGCGCCGCTTGCCCACATCCGAATCGGAGCAGACCGCAAAGCTCTGAATGCGCGCCTCGCTCTCTTGCGTCCATTCGGTGAGGGTTTGCGAGAGAAGTGCGAGGCTCGGAACGAGGAACAAAACACGCTTGCCCTCCCCCGCGAGGTGCTCGGCAATCTTGAGGCTTGTGAAAGTTTTTCCGGTGCCGCAAGCCATGATGAGCTTGCCTCGCTCGGACGCGTTCAGCCCTTCGAGGACCGCCTTCAATGCGGTCTTTTGGTGCGGAAGGGGCGTCTTTTTCTTCCTGAGGACGGGCGCCTTCCGCGGCGCGAAGCGGGACCAGTCGATGGCGCTCTTCTCGAGCGCCGCGAGGTCAATCTTTGTGACAGGGGTATTCTGGTCTCGAAGCGCCTCCTCCGCGTGTTCGCTCCAGAGGTCCGTCGTGCTTACGATGATGCGGTGGGTGAACGGCTTCTTGCCGGAGGCCGTGAAGAAGCTGTCGATGTCACCCTTCTGCACGCGGTAGTCGGGCGCGTACAGCTTGCATTGGATGGCGTGGATCTCGTCGGAGAAGGACTCCGCCACGAGGTCGATGCCGGCATCCCGCTTGTCGAGGCTGTGGCGCTCGGCCCATGCCGCATATGGCTCGACGCTTCGGTACAGCTCTCGGTACGCGGGCTCGTTCTTTAGGAAGGCGACGGTTAGCTCTTCGAAGTACGTGCCCTGCTCGCGATTCGTCGCGGCAGTGGTCCGAAAGTGCTCAAGAAGGTCCAGGAGAGCGCTCACTTACATTTCCCCACAGCCAATTGTTCTCCGCGTACACATCGCCGCGGGCTGCAGGAGAATCAGGCCAAGTGGCCACCTGTGTCCAGCTTGCCCGCGTATCAGAAGCACCGAACGCAGAGGCCGTCCGCGCGCGCTCCCCGCGATGCCTGCGCTCATCGATCTGGCCGCCGTCTCGTGCCAGCCGCGGGCTGCCCCGGGCACGGATCACACAACTCCTCGACCTGCCCGTACGCACGTCCGACGTGTAAACACGCATCCTGGAGTTGTTGGCGAACGACGGGCGGATGACTCTGAAGGCGCGCCAGTTCCTGGTCGTGCTCGCCGCCGGGATGTGGCCGCGCAGCGGGCGGCATGGGCGATGCTCTGCGACGCAAGGCTCCCGAAGCGCCGCTCCAAGAAGGCGCAGGACGGAGGGACAACCTCGTTTCTACGAGCTTGACCGACCCTGCCCACCTGATAGTGGACCTTGGCAACTACCCGGATCTTGATAGATTTTCAGCGCATGCGCGCCGCGACGCAGCTTCAGCTTCCCGAGGCCAGAGGGTCGGTCGACGCCGTCGCGGCTCGCATCGGGGTCCCCAAGGTTCCCCTGTTCCGATGGTTCGATGCGAAGAGGCTCCCTGCACATCGGGGAGGGAAGCTCTGGAAGTTCAAGCTCTCGGAGGTTGACGACTGGGTGCGCGCTGGTGGAGCTAGCAAAGCGCGTACGCGGGCCATGCCAGTGCGGCGAACGACGACAACAAGGAAGAAGACGAAATGACCGCCACGAACACACTCACCGCCTCGCGCACAACGCCGATGCTGTTCTCGCGACAGCGTCAGCTCCTGCAGCTCCTCGACGCCCTCGGTGGGACGGCTGGCAAGCTCGACTTCCAGAAGCTCCTGTTCCTCTACTGCCAGGAGCAGCCGACGAACGCACCCTACGACTTCGTGCCCTACAAGTTCGGTGCGTTCTCGTTCACGTCGTACGCGGACTGCCGCAAGCTGGTCGCACACGGCCTCATCGAGGACGACGATGGATGGCGGCTTACCGACGCAGGCAGGAAGGTTATCGGGCGCACTCCCGACCTTCAACTCTCCGCTTTCGCGCGCAGTCATCGGCTACGCGGCGACGAGTTGGTCGTCGACACGTACCGGCGCTACCCGTTCTTTGCGACGCGCAGCGAGATCGCTGAGCGTGTGCTCAAGGGCGACGAAGCTGCGCTCGCTCGCATCGAGGTGGTCCGCGCGGCGCGCTCAAACTCCGCGCTGCATACGATCGGCTACGAGGGCCACTCAGTCGAGAGCTACTTGAATGAGCTGCTCCAGAACGGCATCACGATCCTCTGCGACGTGCGTCGCAACCCCATCAGTCGGAAGTACGGGTTCTCGAAGAACACGCTCGCACGCATCTGCGAGAACGTCGGAATCCGCTACGAGCACCTTCCTGAGCTCGGGATTGCATCGGAGCAGCGCCAGGGGCTCGACACTCAGGCAGACTACGACGCATTGTTTGATGACTACGAGCGTACATGGCTCCCCAAGCAAGGCACCGTTCTTGAGAAGATCCGCACGTGGGTAGGCGAGAAGGAGCGCGTAGCTCTCACCTGCTACGAGCACGCTCCGAACCAGTGCCACCGCCACTGCGTGGCCGAAGCGCTCGAAGACAAGTTCGGCAAGGATTACAACGCCAAGCATTTGTGAGAGGGCGGGGCCAAAATGGAAAAGCAGCGCGTTCTCATTACCGTCAAGACGTACCCCACGCTCTCTCGGAAGTACGGCGAGACGGTGTGCACGGCAGGCGTCCGCAAGGATGGCACTTGGGTGCGCATCTATCCGGTTCCCTTCCGCCGCCTTGATGAGAAGGAGCAGTACAGCAAATTCGACTGGGTCGAGTGCCGCCTTCAGCGAAATACCGTCGACGTGCGGCCCGAGACCTACCGGCCCGTGGATCAGCACGAGCTCGTGCCCGTCGGCGAGATGGACACGAGCCACAACTGGAGTGAGCGTCGGGACCTCCTGCTCAAAAAGTCCCGCGTCTACGACAACCTCAAGGAACTGATCGCCGGCGCGAAGGCGAACCAGATTTCTCTCGCCGTGTTCAAGCCCGCGCGCATCCACGACTTTATCGTCGAAGAGGACGAGCGCGACTGGGATATCAACAAGGTGCGCGAGATGCGCGAGGCATCGAGGCAGCACGAACTCTTCGAAGACAACACCTGGCGCGAGACCTTCAGAGTGATCCCGAAGTTGCCCTACAAGTTCTCGTACCGGTTCGAGGACGCTTCGGGGAAAAAGAGCGAGCAGCAGATCCTCGATTGGGAGATCGGCGCACTCTACTGGAACTGCCTCAATCGCGCGAACGGCGACGAGCGCACCGCAATCGCCAAGGTTCGCCAGAAGTACATGGACGAATTCCTCAAGAAGGACCTCCATCTATTCCTCGGCACCACGCAGCAGTGGCACCAAGTGGCTCCGAATCCGTGGGTTATCATCGGCGTCCTGCCGATACCCCACGAAAAGCAGCTCGGCCTTTTCTGAGGCTCCAAAACCTAGTGCGCCTACCCCATACTCGCTCGCCGCGTCATGCGCGCGCCAAGGCCCCTTCAGGCAGTGCGTCAAGGCAGGTGAGCGAGGCGCGCGGGATTCGCGCGTTCCTGCTCGGCGAGGCGCTCCGAAATCTCCGTCAGGCTCATGGCCACGCCAGGTCGATGTGAAGAAGCGGGTCCGCGGGCATCTCCACCTTCGAGGCACGAGCCGCCCGGAAGGCCTCGCCCAACACGCCGATGCTCGAGGCCGCGCGCGCCTGGTCGTCCAACAAGTAGCGGCTCTCCGTCTCCGCACGCAGGTGGTTCAGCACTTAGCCGGCGAGCATCGGCATCTGCTCCTCGACGTTGAAGCGTGGCAGCTTCGCGCAGCGCGCCAGTAGCGTGCTGAGGAGTATCTGTTCGCCATGCCCCGTGTGGATGAGGAGAGGGAGACGCCTGCCAATCCGGGTGACCATGCACGAGAAGCCCTCGCCAACAGGTGACCACACCGGGCCTGAGCACCCGCATCAGGCAGCTCATTCTACTTTGCTTCAGCGACCGCGCGGTTGGTTGCGCCGCGCGGTCGCTCCCCTCAAGTCAAGGGCCTCGGGAATCTCCCCCAAGGCCCTCTCAGCTTCTACCGACTAGCTTCCCTTCGTCAGCAGGCTCCGCCAGATGTCCCTTACAACGAGACCAACGAGGACCCCGAGCAGGAATGCGGAGTTTTCCATGGCTCGTTCCCCCTGGCTTGATCTCCCCAGCCTTCTTTGCCTCCTTCTGCGCCGCGTCGTCATCCATGAGGCGGTGGAGAGCAGCCAGCAGTCCGTCGAAGTGGTACCTGTTCGGGCCACCGAACGGACTGGGCTCCCGCCGCATGTCGCCGAGATCCTCAAGGCCGCGTATATTGGTTCGCCGAACTTTCACGTCCAACCAGGGAGCGGAAATGAAGTGGATTGCGATCACGGCGGCGGTGCTCGCCATGGCGGCGTGTGGTGGCGGTGATGGTGCTGAGAGCGAGCCCCGGCAGTGCTACGAGCTGGTTCTGAATTCGAAGGAGCGGGGCACCGTATGCAACACCAATACGGATTACGAGTTGGCCTGTCTGAGGAAGCAATATGGTGTTACGTGCGACAACTACAGGGGGAGCGACTACCAATGCGTGTACGTTCGGGGCCAAAGAGTCGGCGTCCAGTTTCGGACTAGCTGCATTCCTGGGCAGTGCTACATCTACGCACTGGACAATCCGACGTGCTGCGACGCGACCAATCCCGGCGGCGTGGAGTCCTGGTACTGCCAGTAGACTGCTGCCGCGGACGGGGCAGTCGCCGCCGCAGCTGGCGCTGGCGCTCTGACCGACCGCGCGTTCGGCGCGGGCGGAGGTGGTGCCGAAGCGCTCTTCCAGGTCCTGGAGCACGGGCCCTGTCGTGCGCGGCACCTGCTCATCCACCCCGAGGACGGTGGCGTGGAGGGCACCATCCTCTTCCGTCACCTTGACATAGGCGTCCCGGGCACGCCGGGCACTCGCGACGCTCCGCACGCGGTACAGCCCCGGCGCCGACACCCGCACCGTGGCCGTGCCGCTGCCCTGGCGGTTGAGGTCCGCCGTCCCATGCAACCACCGCACGCGCCACTCAGCGCCTGCAGGCTAGAGCTCAGCAACCCCACCCTGACGCGCCGATGCGGACGCTGCCGCACAGGCAGCCGCCGGTGAAGCGCTCGGGTCCCTCCACGCTCATCCCGCTTTGCGACGGAAGTGGAGCGCCTGCACGCCGGACTTGAACCGCTGCGTCGAGAGGAGCTCGAGATGCCGCGCACTCGACAGGCCATGAAACAACGTCGGCCCGCTGCCACTGATGATGGGATGAACGACGATGCGGTACTCGTCGATGAGCCCCAACTCCTCGAGCGCAGCCGCGAGCTTGGGCGCTCCGACGAGGACACCCCGCTCGGTCTTCGCTTTCAGCGCCGAGATCGCCTCACGAAGGTCACCCTCCACCTTGATCGTGTTCTGCCACGGAAAGTCGCTCCGCGAGCCCGACACGACGTACTTCGCCTTCGCCTCGAGCTTCTGTGCCCACTCGCGCATCGCGCGCGGCGCCTTTTCGTCGCGTGCCACCGCGGGCCAGGCGCCCTCCATCAGCTCGTAGGTGTTGCGCCCGAAGAGCATCGCCCCGCTCTGCTCCATGAGTTGCCTCCAATAGTCGTGCAGCTCGTCGTCCACGATCCCCTGGGTGTGATCGATGCACCCGTCCAAAGTCACATTGAGACCGAAGGTGAGGAGGCCCATGGCGTGCGATTCTACGAAAAGCGCGCCCAGCGCGCAGAAACCTGACCTGCCCCTCGCCCCACTCCAAGCCCCTTCGTCCGGTGGCAGTAGCGGTGGCAGCGCCGGACCGAGCCAGTCCCCGGCAGCTAGGCGCGGCTGGCCCAACGCCACCCGCAGCGGCCGTGGACGCGGGCCAGGTCGGCCGCCTGGGCAGAGCTTCGTCCCTTCACCTGCGCGCGCGTCGAAGCATGCGACTTTCACCCACCTCAGCGCGTCGCCCGCGAGCCCACGAGCGTCGCCGCCACGCACTCCTTGTGAAGCGAATGCCGAAAGGATCAAGACCATGGACGGGGGGGTCACCCACCGTGTAGTTTGCGGACATTCAATCGGTCCCCGATTGAAGGGGGCCCCAAGCCCCCTCTTTGAAACCGCTGGATATCACTCGGTTTTTCGGCCCTCAGAGAGTTTGAGCCCTCTCAGAGAATCGCCGAGAACGAGTTCGCGCAGGGCTTCAGTCGGGGAGCTGAACGAAGGGCCCTACCAACCGGTAGGGCCCTTTTGTTTTACATGGGCCTCGCGATGAATATCGCGGGGCCTTCGTGCTTAATACTACCCGGTCACATGCGTGACGGCCCCCGAGGAGGTGCGCGGGCGCCGATGTGGCGCAGGCAAAGTGGGCAGTGGCCAATGCGGCGCAGCAGCAGGTGCTGAAGGCGGCGGCGCACTTCGGGCAG